>NZ_JBQCUK010000001.1:0-291632 GCF_051963335.1 Neisseria sp. P0004.S004 | reverse complement strand
TGAAATCTCTTGCTTAATTTACAATTGGTTATCTGCATTTTCGTAGCCTAGCATAACTGCTAATCTACGTCAGCCCCAAATAATATGGTGCAGACCCAGGCTTCGGCCGCGGGTACGCTCTCCAGTATTATTTTTATTCTGCCGGGTTTGCTGATGGCCGGTTATTGGGCGGGCTTTCCGTTTTGGCAGACAACGCTGCTGTGTATGTCCGGCGGTATTTTAGGTGTGATTTTCACTGTGCCTTTGCGTTATGCGATGGTGGTGAAGAGCGATTTGCCTTATCCGGAAGGCGTGGCGGCGGCTGAGATTTTGAAGGTCGGCGACCATGATGCGGACAAACAGGAAGGCGGCAGCGGTATCAAGGAGTTGATGTCGGGCGGCGCTCTGGCCGGTTTGATGAGCTTCTGCGCAAGCGGTTTGCGCGTGGTGGCCGACAGCGCGAGCTTTTGGTTTAAAGGCGGCGCGTCGGTGTTTCAAGTGCCGATGGGCTTTTCGCTGGCTTTGCTGGGCGCGGGCTATTTGGTCGGACTGACCGGCGGTATCGCGATTTTGCTGGGTATTTCGATTGCCTGGGGTGTGGCCGTGCCTTATCTGTCGGCGCATATTCCGCAACCTGCCGATATGGAGATGATTCCTTTTGCGATGTCTTTGTGGAAGGAAAAAGTCCGTTTTATCGGCGCAGGTACGATCGGTATCGCGGCTATTTGGACGCTGTTGACTTTGATGAAACCGATGGTCGAGGGTATGCGCCTGTCTTTCCGCAATTTCGGCGGCGCGCAGATGACCGAGCGCACGGAACAGGATTTGTCGCCTAAGGCGATGATTGCTTGGGTGTTGGCGATGATGCTGGTGTTGGGCGTGTCTTTCTTCCACTTTATCGGCGACTCGCATATTTCCGGCGGTTTGGCTTGGCTGTTGGTGGTCGTATGTACGTTGCTGGCTTCGATTATCGGCTTTTTGGTGGCCGCGGCTTGCGGTTATATGGCCGGTTTGGTCGGTTCGTCTTCCAGCCCGATTTCGGGCGTGGGCATCGTCTCTATCGTTATTATTTCGCTGGTGTTGCTGTTGGTCGGTGAATCCGGCGGCTTGATGGCGGATGAGGCAAACCGCAAATTCCTGCTGGCGTTGACGCTGTTTTGCGGCGCGTCTGTGATTTGTGTGGCTTCGATCTCCAATGACAACCTGCAGGATTTGAAAACGGGTTATCTGGTAAAGGCAACGCCTTGGAAACAGCAGGTCGCGCTGATTGTCGGCTGCGTTGTCGGTGCATTGGTGATTTCGCCTGTGTTGGAGCTTTTGTATGAAGCCTACGGCTTTACCGGCGCGATGCCGCGTGAAGGCATGGATGCGGCCCAAGCCCTTGCCGCGCCTCAGGCAACTTTGATGACCACCATCGCCCAAGGTATTTTCTCGCACAATCTGCAATGGGATTATATTTTCACTGGTGTGGGCATCGGCGTGGCGTTGATTGCGGTCGATTTCACATTGCGCAAATCTTCCGGCGGCAAGCGCGCTTTGCCGGTATTGGCCGTGGGCATGGGCATTTACCTGCCGCCGTCTGTGAATATGCCGATTGTAATCGGCGCGGTATTGGCGGCGGTGTTGAAATCCGTCATTGCCCGCCGTCAGGAAAACCGTGAAGGCCGTCTGAAAAATGCGGAACGTATCGGTACGCTGTTTTCCGCCGGTTTGATTGTCGGCGAGAGCCTGATCGGTGTGATTATGGCGTTTATCATCGCCTTCTCCGTAACCAACGGCGGTTCGGATGCGCCTTTGGCCCTGAACCTGGAAAACTGGGATACGGCCGCCAAATGGCTGGGCTTGGCGTTTTTTGTTTTTGGTATGTTCGTGTTTGCACGCCGCGTGTTGAAAGCAGGACGTTAAGTTTGTAGGTTGAGAAAAGGCCGTCTGAAACCCAAAACATTGGGGTTTCAGACGGCCTTTTCAGTGGAAATTTGTTTGGAATGATTTTAGGAAGTTTGGGTATAATTGTTGCGGGGCTGGTAGCAAAAAAGCCCCATTGCAGTGGGGCTTTGTGCTGAAACCGCCCTAGAAAGGATGGTTTCAATCATGAAACATACCACTCGCACGGGTCGTTCATGACTGAGACTGCGGACAGTCGTTAGGATTATCCTAACCCTGTTCCTGCTCTTAGTCAATTAAACGGCTGAAAACAAAAAACTGTTTTTCAGTTTCCGCCTGTTTGTCATGAACAGGCGGTTTTTTATTGTTTAACGCTGATTCAAACAATCCGCAATCGCTTTGGCAATTTTGGCACTGGCGCCTTGGTGTTGCGAAATGAATTGCTCGGTGTGGCTGATCAGCTGTTGGCGCAGCGTTTCGTCGTCGAGGTATTGGCGCGTGGTTCTATACCAGGCTTCGGCGGTTTCGACGCGGACGGCGGCTTTGGCTTCGACTGCGCCTTTGCAGGCTTGGGCGAAGTTGTAGTTGGAGTAGCCGAAGAGGGTGGGGACGCGGCAGGCGATGGGTTCGATGATGTTTTGGCAGCCGGCATCTACGAGGCTGCCGCCGACGAAGGCAATGTCTGCGCTGAGGTAGTAGGCGGCAAGTTCGCCCATGCTGTCGCCTATCCAAACCTGTGTATCGGGGGAAACGGGTTGTCCGTCGCTGCGTTTTTGGACGGTATAACCAAGCGATTTGGCGGTATCGTAGGCCGTCTGAAAGTTTTCAGGGTGGCGCGGGACGATGACCAACAAAGCATTGTCGCGGTAGCCCTGCCATGCTTTGAGGAGCAGCTCGGCTTCGTCTGTGCCTTTGTACACGCGCGTGCTGGCGCAGACGACGACGGCTCGTGCGCCGATGCGTTCTTTAAAGGCGGCGGCAAGCGGACGCAGGTCGTCGGGGGGCGCGATGTCGTATTTGGTGTTGCCGCAGACGTGGACGTTGGATGCGCCGATGAGGTGCAGGCGTTCGGCATCGGCGGCGGTTTGGGCAAAGCAGCCGGAGAGGGTCTGCATGGCAGGCTCGACCAGTTTGCGGATTTTGAGGTAGCCGCGTTGGGATTTTTCGGAGAGGCGCGCGTTGGCCAGAAAGAGGGGAATGCCTGCTTTTTGGCAGCCGTGCATCAGGTTGGGCCAGATTTCGGTTTCCATCAAAATGCCGCAGATGGGGCGGTGTTCGGCTAAAAACCGGGCGACCCATTCGGATTTGTCGTAGGGCAGGTAACGGCATTGCGCATCGGGGAACAGGGATTGCGCGGTGGCGCGGCCGGTCGGCGTCATTTGGGTAATCAGAAACGGCGAGTCGGGAAAATGGCGGCGCAATGCTTGCACTAAAGGTTCGGCCGCACGCGTTTCGCCGACGGATACGGCGTGTATCCAAATCGGATGTTGCACGGGATTGGGATACGCCTGCCCGAAACGCTCGTCCCAATGCTCGAGATAGGCTGGGGATTTGAGGGCGCGGCGGCGCAGGTGGCGGCGGATCAGGAAGGGGGCGAGGTGCCATAGCGTGGCGTAAAGGCGGCGTATCATGCTTACGGGTCTTGTGTCGGAATAGGCCTATTTTATCGGAAACTGAAACGGAAGATATAGCTTTGATGCGTGTTTTACGCAAAGGAAACAGGCCGTCTGAAAGGTTTCAGACGGCCTTTAATGCAGGCATAAACGCTTTTACTTCACTTGCGCCATGTATTTTTTCAGACGGCCTTTGCTTTGCATGGCGCGGTTTTCCATTTCATCGACAACGGCTTGCGCTTTGGCTTTGTTCACCGGTTTGCCGACCTGGATCACGCCGCTCATGTTCATCATGCGGTGCGGCGGGCAGGTATAGACATACACGCCTTCCTTGTCGAGTTTGAGGGTGAAGTCTTTGCCGTCTTCGGAGAGGAAGTCGGCAACGCCGTCGGGCAGGGCTTTGCTTTGCACCCAGTGGCCGCTGTTAGTAGCTTTGAAGGTTACGGTGTCGCCGACCTTGGCGTTGACGTAGCCGGGTTCGAACACCATGCTGCCGTCTTTGCCGTTGTCGAGCATTTTGACTTCGTGGTTGGCGGCGTATGCGCTGAGGGAAGCGGTCAGCATCAGGAGGAAGAGGGATTTTTTCATGGGGGAGTCCTTTTTGTGAAGAGTATAAAATGGTTGCGGGGCTGGTTTCTTGGTGGCAGATTTCTCAGCTAGGATTGCCGCATCGGGCGGATAACGGGCAGGCCTTTGCTGTCGTATAAAAGTTCGATGTCCACTTTATACAGCCTGCCTATCATGTCCGCCTGCAACACGTCCTGCGGCGCGCCCTGCGCCTGTACTTTGCCTTCGCCGAGTAGAATCACGCCGTCTGAAAACTGCGCGGCGAGGCTCAAATCGTGCAAGACCATCAGCGTAACCAGATTGTGTTCGTGCGTGTATTGCACCACGCGCTCCAAGAGGTTCAATTGGTGGTGCATATCCAGCGCGCTGACCGGTTCGTCCAGCATCAGGATTTCGGGGCGGCGCAGCATGACTTGGGCAAACATCACAAGCTGCCGCTGTCCGCCGGAAAGCCGCATGACGTCGCGGTGCGCCAAGTGGCCGATGCCCAGCTCCGCCATGATACTTGCGGCTTCGTGCAGCAGTTCGTCGCCGACGTGCATGTGCAGCGCGTCCATGCGGCCGAGCAGCACGACTTCCAGCGCGGTCAGCGAGGCTTCGGCGGCGGTGTCCTGCGGCATATAGCCTATGCGTTTGCGCCAGCTTTGCAGGTGGATTTTGCTCAACATTTCGTCGCCGTAGCGGATGGTGCCTTTGTGCGCCACTTCGCCGAAAATCGTTTTCATCAGCGAGGATTTGCCCGTGCCGTTCGGGCCGAGCACGGAATAGACTTTGCCTTGTTCCAGCGTCAAATCGATATTGTCGGCGACGACATAATCGCCGCGCCGGATGTGTACGTTTTCAAGTTTCAACATTTCAGACGGCCTATCGTTTCGTTAATACAATCCAGAAGAAGAACGGCACGCCGACAAACGACGTAACGATGCCCACCGGAAACAGCGCGCCGGGGATAATCACCTTGGACAACACGCTGGCGACCGATAAAAACGCCGCCCCCGCCAGCATCGCGCCGGGCAGGAAGAAACGTTGGTCTTCGCCTAAAAGAATCCGCGCCACATGCGGCGCGACCAAGCCGATAAAGCCGATGACGCCGACAAAACTGATCGCCGTCGCCGTCATCACCGCCACCAACACCAGCGTTTTCAGGCGCAAAAATTGCAGATTGATACCCAGCCCGACGGCGCGCTCTTCGCCCAAACGCAGCGCGGTCAGCTTCCACACGTCGCGCGAAAGCAGAAACACGCATACCGCCGTAACCGCCGCCGTGACGATGACCGTCTCCCAAGTCGCCTTGGTCAAACTGCCGAACAGCCAAAACAGAATCTGCTGCGAAATCTCAGGCGCGGCGATAAACTGAATCAGCGACAAAATCGACTGAAACAGAAACAACAGCGCAATCCCCACCAACACCAGCATCGCCGAATTGAAGCGGCGCGCCGAGGCAAACAGAAACAAGATGCCCGAAGCCAGCATGGTCATCACAAACGCACCAATGGGGACGGCGACCGTTTCAGGCAGCCCGAAACCGCCGAACGCAATCACCACCGACGCGCCCAAACCCGCCGCCGCAGCCAAGCCCAGCGTATAAGGGCTGGCCATCGGGTTGTTCAAGAGCGTCTGAATCTCCGCCCCACCGACGCCCAAAGCCGCACCGACCACCAGCGCCATCACCGCAATCGGCAGGCGCAAATCCATCACAATCAGGCGGTTCATTTCATCGACTTCGGGTTTGCCCAGCAAAACATTAACCACTTCGCCGACAGGCAGCGTGTCCGTCATCGCCGGGCCGGTGGCGATGTCGAATAAGAAACTGACCGCCGCGATGATTAAAAACATCAAAACAATCAACCAACGCTTGCCTTCTAGCCTGCGCTGGTTTTTCACAATCTCGGCGACAACCGAATCATTCATGTTTCAAACCTTTAAAAAAGAGTGTTGTGAAAGGGGAGAACAGGTTTGCCTTTTTCTTCCGCAAAAATTTCAGACGGCCTTCCGATTTAAAAGGCCGTCTGAAAATCTAAACTACCTTATTGTCCTTTCGGATAGAGGTAGAACGTGCCGCTCGGAACGACGGGCAGGTTTTGGCGGTAGAAGTCCAGATAGGTTTTCTCAGGGTTGAAATCTTTAAACAACTGCGGATAAATCGCTTTGGCCATAAATTGAATCGATGCGCTGTCGGACAGCGTGCGCGAGTTGGCATGGTAGGCGGCGTAGAGGCGGTTGTTTTTAATCGCAGGCAGGTTCGCCCAGCCGGCGCGTTTGGCAAAACCGGCCAAGCGTTTTTCCGCTTCGGCTTTTGGAATGCCCCAGCCCATTACCATGGCGGCAGGGTTTTTCTTCAATTCGGTTTCGCGGCCGGTAATCACGATCACGTCGGGTTTGGCGGCGAGGACTTTTTCAGGATTGATCGGGCCGTAGAATTCAACCGAAGAAGCGGCGATATTGTTGCCGCCGACCAGCGTTGCCATCGAACCCCACATGCTTTTGCCGAAGGTAACGCTGTGTTCCGCAGGGCCTTTGTTGCCGAACTCGACATAGACTTTAGGCTTGGGCAGGTTGGCTTTTTGCACGCGCGCCTGGATGGTGTCGGCAACGCGTTTGTAGTCTGCCGCCAGTTTGTCGGCTTTTTGCTGCTGGCCGGTCAATGTGCCGATGAGTTTGGTCGATTGAACGTGTTTGGCCACTGTTTGCGCGTTGTAGTCCAACACGACGATGGGGATGCCGGCTTTGTTGATGCGGTCGAGATCGGAACCCAAAGCCTTGTATTGCCATTCGGCCAAAACCAGCAAATCGGGTTTCAATGCCAATACTTTCTCAATCGAGAATGTGCCGACTTCCACTTCGCCCACGTCGGCAAGCTGGTTCAACTTAGGCACGGCTTTGCTGAATGCCGCCCAGCTTGGTGGCGCCCAGTCGGCCCAAACTGCTTTGGAGAAACCGACGACGTTGTCCAGCGCGGTTTTACCGCCGATGGCCATGTAGTCTTGGTAATAGAAGCCCAAAACCACGCGTTTGGCAGGCAGGTCAACGGTTACCTTGCGGCCGACGGTATCGGTCAGCTGAACAGGTTTGGCAAAAGCGGATACGGAGCCGACTGATAAAGCTGCGACGGTAATCAAAGCAGAAAGTTGCGTAAATCTCATGAATCATTCCTTTAAAATATGATGATAATTACTATCTTTTTATAAATTTACAAGGTATTGAATCTTTTTTCAAGTGAATGTAGGGATAGACATATTTCGGAATAAAAAGTTGCATCATTAAAACGAAGGGATAGTGTTGATATAGGGCTTGGGTGTACTGAAGACCTAGTAAAAAGGAATGATATGGTGTGTCTAAAGCCATAGTGGGCAGTAGCAGGAAGGGATAGGTAAAGGGTTTTTATTGCAAAAAAATAAAAGGTATTCGGTTGAAAACAAGGCCGTCTGAAACCTTGTAATCGGGGTTCAGACGGCCTTTGGTGTGGGCATAAAAGTTTTATTTCACTTGCGCCCTATATTTTTCAGACGGCCTGTAAGCAGTATTTGGGAAAAGTGAAAAAGGTTGGTTTTTGAAAGGGCGAAATAGGGAAGAAGAGGGCTTGAGGGCGAATCGGGCATAAACTAAAAATGGGGACGAATAAAAAGGGCGTGTATCGAAACACGCCCTTGTTAGTTCAGACGGCCTGTGATTCCGCCTGCTCGCTTTGGTTGAGGATTTTAATCAGTTTCTCGGCTTTTTCCGGGTCTTCGCAGCGCAGGATTTTGGCGGCATCGTTTTCAAGATGGCCGGTGTGGCTGTGCAGGATGATGTTTTTAACCGAAAGCAGGTTGTTGGGGTTCATGGAGAATCGGCGCAAGCCCATGCCGAGCAACAGTCGGGTGAAGACGGTATCGCCGGCCATTTCGCCGCAGATGGAGACACCTTTTTCCATGCGGTTGGCGGTGCGGATGATGTGTTGCAGCGTTTTGAGGACGGCAGGGTGGCCGGGTTGGTAGAGGTGGCTGACGCTGTCGTCGCCGCGGTCGACTGATAGGAGGTATTGAATCAGGTCGTTGGTGCCGATGGAAACGAAGTCGACGAGCTTGAGGATGCTGCCGACGGTCATGGCGGCGGACGGGATTTCGATCATGCAGCCGATGCTGACCGGGCCGAAGGTTTCGCCGCGTTCGGTCAGCTGGCGTTGGGCCGTGTCCAGATGGATAAGGCATTGGCGCACTTCGGAAATAGATGTAATCATCGGCCACATCATGCGCACGGGGCCGTGGGCGGCGGCGCGGAGGATGGCGCGCATTTGGGTACGGAACATGACCGGCTCGGCGAGACACAAACGGATGCCGGTCAGGCCGAGCGCGGGGTTGAGGCTGCCGTTGGGCGTGCTGTTTTGGCCGAACCAGCGCGGATTTTTGTCGACGCCCAAATCGACGGTACGGATGGTGATGTTTTTGCCTTTGAGTTTTTTGACGATGCCGGCATAGACTTCGTATTGTTCGTCTTCGGTCGGCATGTTGTCGCGGTTGAGGTAGAGGAATTCGCTGCGGAACAGGCCGACGCCGTCTGCGCCGAAGTTGTGCAGGGCTTTGATGTCTTCGGCGGATTCGATATTGGCGAGCAACTCAATGTTGATGCCGTCGGCCGTGGTGGCGGCAGTTTTTTTGATTTTGTTGAGTTCGCGCTTGTGGCTGCGGTATTCGCGGGCGAGGCGGCGGTATTCGTTGAGGACGACTTCGTCGGGATCGATGATGAGGACGCCGTTGATGCCGTCGACGATGACGATTTCGTTTTCGGTGATGAGTTTGCGGGCGTTGTGCAGGCCGATGACGGACGGGATGTCGAGGCTGCGGCCTAAGATGGCGGTGTGGCTGGTCGGGCCGCCGGCATCGGTTACGAAGGCGGTAATGTGCTGCTCTTTGAATAGTACGGTATCGGCAGGCGAGAGGTCGTGCGCGATGAGGACGGTATCGTCAAACAGGTTGCCGGCAAGGTTGATTTCGTTGCTTTGGCCGACAAGGTTGTTGTGGATGCGGCGGACGACTTGGAGCATGTCCTGTTTGCGTTCGCGCAGGTAGTCGTCGTCGATGCTGTCGAACTGGGCGGCGAGCTTGTCGCTTTGTTGTTTTAATGCCCATTCGGCGTTGATTTTCTGCTCGCGCAAAATGTCGATGGGTTCGCGCGAGAGGGTAACGTCGGTCAGCAGCATGAGGTGTAGGGAAATGAACGCGCCCAATTCGGTCGGGGCGTTTTCGGGAATCGCGCTGCGCAATTGTTCCAATTCTTTGCGCGTGGCTTTGATGGCGTTGTCGAAACGGGCGACTTCGGTATCAAGTTTGTCGGGATCGATGTCGTATTGGGGGACTTCCGTTGTGCCGCGCGTGATGAGGTGGGCGTGGCCGATGGCGATGCCTTTGCCTGCGGCCACACCGTGTAGGACGATGCTCATTATTCGCCCTCGCCGAAGTAGTCGTTGATGAGGTCGGTCAACGCCTGCATGGCGGCGGCTTCGTCTGCGCCGTCTGTTTCCAGCTCAATCACGGTGCCTTTGGCGGCGGCCAGCATCATCAGGCCCATGATGCTTTTGCCGTTGACGCGGTTGCCGTTTTTGGTAACCCAGACTTCGCTTTGGAATTGGGAGGCGGTTTGGGTGAATTTGCTGGAGGCGCGCGCGTGCAGGCCGAGTTTGTTGATGATTTCGATTTCTTGTTTGAGCATGGATTTCCCCTAATGGTTGTAAAGTAAATGTTTTCAGACGGCCTTAGCCGTTTTCTTTGCACACCAGGTCTTCGGGTGCGGATGTAATGGCGAAAATGCCCCGGATGGCGGCTTCTTTGACGGTTTCGGTGAAGTCGGAGAGGTTTTCGGCTTGTGATGAGTATTGGATGGCTTTAATCATCATCGGGGCGTTGAGGCCGGTCAGGATGGCGGATTTGTTTTCGCGCACCAGTCGGCGTGCGGCGTTGCACGGGGTGGCGCCGAAGATGTCGGTCATGATCAGTACGCCGCGGTTGTCGGGAAATTCCTGCAAGGCGGCGATGGCGTTATTGATGATGTCGTTTTGGTCTTCATTGGGCTGAACGCCGAGAATACGGACGTTTTCGGGAAAGCCGTTGGGGAAGAAATGGTGGGTCAGCCCTTGGTAGGCTTCGCCTATGGTTTCGTGCGTGATGATAAGCAGGCCGATCATGATGTGTTCCTAGTGTTGGTTTGAGGCCGTCTGAAAACCTTTCAGACGGCCTTGGTTTTATTTGTTGTTTAAGGCGTAGATTTCGCCGAGGTTGCGCCAGCAGTCGGCGGCATCCATGCCATAGCCGAAGACGTAGCGGTTGGGCACGTCCAAACCGATATAGTCGGCTTGGGTCGGTTTTTCTTTGTCGATCAGCTTGTTGGCAAATACGGCCGCACGGCAGCTCGCCGCGCCCATTTCCAACAGTTTTTCCTGAATGGCGGCCATGGTGTGGCCTTCGTCCAAGATGTCGTCCAAAACGACGACATGACGGCCTTTGATTTGCTCGGGGTCGGGCATGCGTTTCCAGTTGAACGCGCCGCCTGCGAGTTTGTCGCCGTAGCGGGAAACGTGGACGTAGTCAAAGTCCAGAGGGAAGCGCAACAGCGGCAGCAGCTGTCCTGTAAACACCACCGCTCCACCCATGACAGGCAGCAGCAGGGGGTATTTGTCGGCCAAGTCGCGGGTGATGTCGTCGGCAACTTTTTGCAGGGCCGCGCGGCATTGTTCTTGGTCAAACAGCAAGTCGGCATTGTCCAGCATGGCTTGGGTTTCAAGGCGTTTGGTTTCTAAGTCGGTCATGATAGGTCGTGTTGGTTACGGTTAAAAACAAATTATATAGCGGATTCAATCAATTTTCGATACAGGCCGCAATGGCGCATGGGAAGGGAGGAAATTGAAACCGAACGCGTTCAGACGGCCTTTTGTCCTTCTGCTTCGTCCACCAGCAAAAATGCCGCCAAAGCCAAAGCGGTCAATACGGCCGTCAACACCATCGCCCGTCCGTAATTGTCCGCACCGGCGCGCCCGAGATAATCGTAAATCAAGGTGGTCAGCGTCTGCCATTCGGGGCGCGACAGGAACAATGTGGCTGCAAATTCGCCGATACACGTTGCCGAAGCCAAAGTCAGGCCGCGCCGTAAGGCCGGTTTTAATAAAGGCGCGGTTACATAACAGGCCGTCTGAAAACCGTTTGCGCCCATGGTGTGCGCCGCCTCCGCATAATCTTTGGGCAAACCGTCCCACGCAGCCAATACGTCTTTAGCCACAAACGGATACGCCAACAGCGCGTAAGTCGCCGTCAGCAGCCACAGCGAAGCCGTCCATTGCGGATAGAGCAGCAAAACACCAAACGCGATGCACACGGGCGACACCATAAACGGTAAAAACATCAGCGCGCGCAACCACGCCATTTGCCGTGCCGCTGCCGCATACAGCACGCCCAAAACCGTCGCTGCCGCCACGGCTGCCGCAGAGAAACGGATCGTGTTCCACACTGCCGCCCACGTTTGCGCTTCCAGCAAAACCGCCCACGAAGAGCCTGCTGCTGCCGCCTTGAGCCACACCGCCGCCAAAGGCAGCAGGCAGCACAGCACCAACATGGCCAATACCGTTGCCGTCAGCCATTTTTCCCAAGCCCGTACCGGCGCGCGCGGAGGCAAAGGCGAGACCGACTTATCCACCGCCACGCGCTTGCTCCAATACGCATACAAACCACCGGCCGCCGCCGTAGCCGCCAGAACCAGCCACACCAACACCGACGCACGCGCCATGTCCAACTCGTACGCCACCAGCCGGTAGATTTCCACTTCCACCGTTGCAAAACGCTCGCCGCCGAGCAGCAAGGCCAGCCCGAAGCCTGAAAAGCAATATAAAAACACCAAGCACGCGCCGCCGGCAACCCATGCACGCACCACCGGCCATTCGACCCAGACAAACCGCCGCCACGCGTCCGCGCCCAAAGATTGCGCCGACAGCAACCGCGCCTGCGGCACACGCACAAATCCCTGATACGCCGAGCGTACCAAAACCGGCAGGTTGAAAAACACGTTGCCGTAAATCAGCAGCCACGGCGTGTCCTGCCAACCTGCCGCCAGCATGCCGTGTGCGCCAAACAAGGCCAGCACGCCCATGCCTGCCACCAAAGTCGGCATCACAAAAGGCAGCATCAGCAGGCGCAAAACCGTGCGCCGTCCGGCAAAGTCCATCCGCGCCAGCACCCACGCCGCAGGCACGCCCAAAGCCGTGACCAAGACGCAGGTCAAAACCGCCTGCGCCACCGTCCAGCCCAAGCGCAGGCGCATATAGTCATCAGCCACCACTTCCGCCCAAGCGCCCTCGCCGTCGTAAAACGCCAGCGACAGCAAAGGCGCGGCCACCATGACCGCCAAGAAACCCAAAGGCAGCAGCAACAGCGCACACCGCCGAACCCAAACCTGCATCGATGCGTACCCGAGAATAAAAACGCCTATTTTAGCCCGAGTTCGGCGCAGAAGGTGGTATTCCTGCCCTTGTTTTCAGACGGCCCGGGTAGTTGAACGGATAAAATCGTTGTTTCTTTAAAATTTTCAAATATTTACGAAATTTCTTCAAAAAGGCAACAAAATTGGTTGGGCATTTTTGATACAATCCGCCGCTTCAAAAAATCAAATAAATCAAAAACAAGGAAACATTATGACCACTACACGTCCCCAAACCTACGATACCGTCTCGCGCGCATTGCACTGGCTGACCGTACTCGGCTTCATCGGCATCCTGACCACCATCGCCATCTGGACCATTTATGACGGCGAAGAATGGGTCGGCGCACTCTTCGGCGTGCACAAATCCATCGGTTTCATCACGCTGCTGGTGATTATCGTGCGCATTGTTTGGGCCTTGATCAATGCGTCCAAACGTCCTGCCGCTGACAGCTTTGCCGCCAAAGCCGGCCACCTTGCCCTTTACGTCCTCATGCTTGCCGTTCCCGTTATCGGCATGATCCGCCAATACGGTAGCGGCCGCGGCCCGTTGAAAGTATTCGGTGTCCAAGTGATGCAGGGTTCGCCTGAAAAAATCGAATGGATGGCCAACCTCGGCAATATGGCGCATGGCAAACTCGGCTGGCTGCTCTTCGCGCTGGTCGCCGGCCACATTGCCATGGTCATCGTCCACCGCATTCAAGGCCACGACGTTTTGTACCGCATGATCGGCCGCCGTTCTTAAGTATAAAACGGTAAACAGACAAGGCCGTCTGAACACAGTTTGACCAAGCAAAAACTGTTTTCAGACGGCCTTTTTGTATTTGTGTTAATCTGCAAAAGTAGGGCAGGCATTTTGCCTGACTGTTGTCTAAATACTGTAAACCATACCGAGAAACACCATGACTGCTCCCATCCTCTCCATCACTTCCGGCGAACCGGCCGGCATCGGCCCCGACATCTGCCTTGATTTGGCTTTCGCCGACCTTCCTTGCCGCCCCGTTGTTTTGTGCGATAAAAACCTGTTGGCGCAAAGGGCCGAACAGCTCGGCAAATCCGTCATCCTGCGCGATTTTCAAGCTCAAGCGGCCGATCCGTTGCCCAAGGGCGAACTCGAAGTTCTGCATATTCCTTTAGATGCCGAATGTCGGGCGGGCGAACTCAATCCTGCCAATGCCGCGTATGTGCTCCGGCTGCTGGATACGGCGTATCAAGGCATTTCAGACGGCCTGTTTGCCGGTATGGTGACTGCGCCGCTGCATAAAGGCATCATCAACGATGCCCACGCAGGCAACGGCTTTTTCAGCGGCCATACCGAATACCTTGCCGAAAAAAGCCATACCGAACAAGTCGTCATGATGTTGACCGGCGGCGGCCTGCGCGTGGCGTTGGTGACCACCCATCTGCCGCTGAAAGACATTTCCGCCGCCATCACGAAGCCTTTAATCGAGTCGGTTGTCCGCATTCTTGAACACGACCTGCGTCATAAGTTCGGCATAGCCAAACCGGTCATCCTCGTTACCGGCCTCAATCCCCACGCCGGCGAAGGCGGCCATTTGGGACACGAAGAAATCGACACCATTATTCCGGCGCTTCATGCCCTGCAGGCCGAAGGCATAGACGCGCGCGGCCCTTATCCGGCCGATACCGTGTTCCAACCCTTCTTGCTCAAAGATGCCGATGCCGTCCTCGCCATGTATCACGACCAGGGCCTGCCGGTGCTCAAATACGCCGGTTTCGGCGAAGGCGTGAACATTACCCTCGGCCTGCCCTTTATCCGCACCTCCGTCGATCATGGCACGGCCTTGAATTTGGCAGGCACGGGCAAAGCCGATTCCGGCAGCCTGATGACCGCCGTCCGCGCCGCGCTCGATATGGCGCACAATATGCAGAAACAGGCCGTCTGAAGCGTGGAGGTTTGATCGTTTGTCGGCGTAAAGTGTTCCTGTAAGAGCATCATCAGGAAATATTTGCCTGTCGGTTGATAAAGCCGATGAGTGTTTGGACAATAATCAGCGTTTTATTTTAAAAACCATATATAACAAGGCCGTCTGAAGCCCCGATTTTTAGGGTTTCAGACGGCCTTTTGGTTTTTTGTTTACCAAATTTCAGACAAAGTTTCTTTGACTTTGGCCTTCACTTCCGCACCGAAGCGGCGGCTGAGCATTTTGCTGAAATCGTCTTGCGGCGTGTAGTTGACCAGCTCGGGGGCTTTGACGACATCGCGGGCGACGCTGTAAATGCTGCCGAAGTCGTCAATCAGGCCGACCTGTTTGGCTTCTTTGCCGGTATAGATGCGGCCGCTGAAAACGTCGGGATATTGCTTGTCTTTCAACCTTGCGCCGCGGCCGAGTTTGACGGCTTTGATGAATTCTTGGTGGATATCGCCCAACATACTTTCCCAAATTTGGGTTTGCGCCGGCGTTTCAGGTGTGAAAGGGTCGCCCATGCCTTTGTTGCTGCCGGCGGTTTTCAGACGGCGTTTGACACCGGCTTTGTCCATCAGGCCGGTAAAGTCGAAACCGCCGCCGATCACACCGATGCTGCCGACGATGCTGGAAGGATCGGCGTAGATTTTGTCGGCTGCGGCGGCAATGTAATAGCAGCCGGAAGCGCACATGTCTTCGGCAACGAGGTAAACGGGGATGTCTTTGTGTTCGGCTTTGAGGCGGCGGACTTCGTTAAAGGCCGTGTTGGACACGACAGGCGAACCGCCGGGGCTGTTGGCGCGGATGATGATGGCTTTGGCGTTGCCGTTTTCGTAGGCGGCTTCCATGCTGTCGCGCAGGATTTGGACTTGGTCGTCGATGTCGTTGCCGATTTCGCCGGTCAGGTCGATAACGGCGGTGTGTTCGCTGCGGGCTTGGACCGACGTGGTTTTTCCTTCTTCTTCCGCAAGACCGAAAATCAGGCTGAGGAAGATGAGGACGGCGACGCCGCGCCAGATGTTGCGCCAAATGCGGGCGCGGCGTTGTTCTTGGTAGGCGGCGAGAAGGACTTCGCGCAGGGTGTTGCGCTCCCAGTTGTCGACGGGGGTGGAGGCTGAAGAGGGTGTGTTTTGGGCATCGCCTTCACGGTGGATTCGGTATTGCATGATGTGATGTGCTTTCGTGCAGGCCGTCTGAATGTTCAGACGGCCTTATCGGTTTTAGTTGATGGAATAGCCGCGCAGGTATTGTGTGCGCTCGCGGGTCATGCGGGTTTCGCACTGCAGGCGCAGGTATTCTGTTTGTGCGGCGTTGTCTGCGGACGCGGCGGCTTGTTGGCAGTTGAGTTTTTTGCTTTGAATCCAGGCGCGTTGCTCGCCGAGGATTTGTTGTTTGACATCGCTGTCCAAGCCGCCCCAGAGGTCGTTGATTTCGCCGTCCGCCTGACGGTTTTGCGCGCGCGCGTTGTCGAGTTCGCTTTGGCTGAGGCCGGACGGCTCGTTGCGTTGGGTTTCATGGTCGGGGCGCAGGACTTCGTAATCTGAATCGTCGCCGTCATCGGTCAGGCCGGCAGTCTGGCTGGCGGCGTTGTTTTCAAGGATGTCTTGCGGATTGACAGTCGGCGGCTCTTCCGTGTTTTGGTTTTGCAGCAGTTTGATGGCCTGCTCTTTGGACACGGGTTTGCCGTCTATCATGACGATGCTTTTCACGCCGTAGGGCAGCAGGGTGGCGGAAAGGGTTTGGGCAGTGGAACTTAGGGTATTGTCTTCGAAAACCGGTTTGCCGTCTTTGTCGGGGGTATAGAGCAGGGTGGTGCTGAACGTGTTGTTTTCAAAGGTCAGGTTGCTGCCCATCAGTTTTTGTTCGAGCATGTCGGCCAACGGGGTGCTACCGTAAATCAGCGGGCTGTTGTCTATGGCCGTTTTGAGGATGGTGTCGGGAATACGGATTTTGAGGTTGGCGCGGCAGATGGCTTTGCCGTCGTCTTCGGTTTCTTTGGGGTCTTCAAGCAGGGTTTCTAATTCGAGGCCGGCGGCGATGATTTTGTCGGCATCGACGAATTGGCGGTTGTCATTGCGGGCGAAGGAGCGCGCTTGTTGTTTGAGGGTGTCTTCGATGGTGGTACGGATGTTTTGCAGTGTGGCCGGTTGGGCGCAATCAAGTGCGGCTTTGGGCTCTTCTTTGCTGCATGCGGCAAGCAGAATTGTGCTTAAAATCAATACGGAAGCGGTTTTTTTGTACATGTGTACTCCTGAAGGTGACGGCCTTTCAGACGGCCTGACGTGCCTATCATAGCAAAAGCACTTGCTGCAAGTAAATGCGGCAAGTGCTTTTCTATGTCGGACGTATCAGCCTTTGATGACGCTGACGAAGCCGGAGAGGATGGCGGCGTTGAGCAGGTCAACGAAGAACGCACCCACCATAGGCACAATCAGGAAGGCTTTGTGCGAAGGGCCGAAAGTTTGGGTAATGGACTGCATATTGGCAACGGCAGTCGGGGTGGCACCCAAACCGAAACCGCAGTGGCCGGCTGCCAAGACGGCGGCGTCGTAGTCGCGGCCCATGAAGACGTAGGTAACGAAGGTTGCGTACAAAATCATGACGACGGTTTGTACGGCCAGGATGATGGTTACCGGGCCTGCCAGACCGGTCAATTCCCACAGTTTCAGGTTCAGAAGAGCCATGGCGAGGAAGAGCGACAGGGAGGCGTTACCGAATACGTCGATGGCGCGGTCGAACATATTGACTTTGAAGGTTGCAGTCAGGACGTTGCGGATGACCACGCCGGCAAACAGACACCATACGAATTTAGGCAGGTCGAAGAAGGCTTTGTCGTAGCCGTCGACGATTTCGGCAAAAGCCAAACATGCGGCAAACATCGCGAGTGTTTCGACAGCGGAGTCAGCCGTAATCAGACGGGTGCGCTGTGCTTGTTCGAAGACGTCGTCGGCAGCATCGTTGTCGTCGGATTTGGCAGTTTTGACGACAGGTTTACGGCCCATTTTGTTGATCAGACGGCGTGCAACAGGCCCACCAATCAAACCGCCGAATACGAGGCCGAAGGTGGCGGAAGCCATACCCAAGCCGGTTGCACCGGTCAGGCCGAATTTGCTTTCAAAGTCAGGACCCCATGCGCCGGCTGTACCGTGACCGCCGGTCAGGGTAATCGAACCGGTAATCAGGCCGATCAGCGGATCCAGACCCAATGCGCTTGCCAAGCCGACACCGACGAAGTTTTGGACGATGATGAATGCACCCACCACGGCGGTAAAGATGACCAAAGGCAGGCCGCCCGCTTTCAAACGGGTGAAGTCCGCGCTCAAACCGATGGATGTAAAGAAGATGAGCATGAACGCATCTTGCAGCGGTTTTTCAAATTTGAAGCTGACGCCGTAGGCTTCGTGCAGGGCGAACAGGACGATAGCGGCAACTAGACCGCCGGCGACCGGCTCGGGAATATTGAAGTCTCGTAAGAATTTGATTTTTTGAACCAGAAATTTACCAACCAGCAACACGAGCGTGGCGGCAATCAGTGTGTAATAACTGTTGAATTCCCATTCCATGTTGTTTCACCTCCTAGAAATGTTTTTCCGAGTATCCGTTTCTTTCCGGATGCAGTGTGTTTCAACGCTTGGCGTTATCCGCCGAGTGTCATGGTATTGATGCGCGGACAAGGTGTTTCCGGAAAGAAATGAAAACGATGGCTTGTCCGTGAAAAATAACTGGCAAATATTAGGGGAATAGTTAAAGATTGTCAAAAAATGCGTGTGTAAATCTTTTCAGACGGCCTTTTTCCCGATGGCATGATGCGCTTCGCGGCGCCATTGTTCCAAGAGGGATGTTAATAACCCGGCCGAGGTATGCCCGTTGCCGATGGCGGCCTGCAGCCAGTAGCAGGCAGTCGGAACATGGCAGCTTACACCTTGCCCGTGATAGTAGAAACAGGCAAGGTGGTATTGGGCGGAAGGGTGGTTTTGTTCGGCAGCGATGGCGTACCAGTAGGCGGCCGCCCGAGGGTCTTGCGCCGTACCGAGGCCGTAATGGTAGATGCGGCCCAAGGCTGCCGCCGCGTTTTTATGATGGAACTCGGCCGCTTCCATGTAATTTTTGCGCGCGGCATTGTAGTCGGCAGGACGGCCGATGGCGCGGGCTTGTGCTTCAGCCAAACGGTATGCGGTCTCGGTTTGTTGCTGTTGCAGGGCGGCTGTTTTGATTTGTTCGTATTGTTGCGGATGGTACAGCGCGGCATCGCTGACGAGTTTTTGTGCGGCGGCGGCAGAACCCAGCGCGGCGGCACGGTGGTAGTAATCGTGCGCGACATGGTTGTCGGCTTTGATGCCGAGGCCGTAGCGGTAGAGGTCGCCCATGATTTTCAGGGCTTCGGGATGGTTTTTCTCGGCGGCGGCTTTGGCGTAGCGTGCCGCTTGGAACGGGTCTCGTTCGGAAAGTTCGCCGGTCAGGGCATATTGTGCCAGCTTGGCTTGAGCTTCCGCTTGTTCCTTGTCGGCGGCACGACGATACCATTCCAAGGCTTCGGGTCGGCGTTGGGCGGCAAGAAGGTCGGCCAGCAGGGTTTGTGCGGCGATATGGCCGGCTTGCGCGGCTTGTTCGAGGTATTGTTCGGCTTGTGCGTGGTCGGGGCTGATGCCTGTGCCGTAGAAGTAGATTTGACCGAGTTGCCAACAGGCGGCAGTCACGCCGAGGGCGGCCGCTTTTTCGTATTGTTCGACGGCTGTCGCAACGTCGCCTTGGCGTTGATGATGGCGTGCCAGATGGTAATACGCGGGCGCGGCATATCGGGCGGCGGCAAGCTCTGCCCAGTAGAGCGATTGTGGATCGTTGCGTTGCGCGTGGTAACGCATGAGGATTAATTGGGCTTCAGGGTGTCCCTGCTCACCCAGCCAGGCATATTCGTTAAGGAGCTGTCCGGTCGGGGTGCCGTTGTGTTCGCGCTGTTGCAGCAGGGTAAAGAGCGCTTTGGGGTGGCGTTGGGCCGCGGCGGCTTCCAACCATGAAAGTGCCTGCTCCGGTTGGCCGTTTTGCAGCAGATGGTTGCCCAATACGAAAGCAGCTTCCGCATAACCTTGCTCTGCCGCCTGTTGCAACAGGGGCAGGGCTTGGGCGGTATGGGATTGTTCCAAAAGGGCGGCGGCTTGCCGGTAGAGGATTTCAGGAGCGGCGGTCATGGTTTGCGGGCGGATAAAGTGGAAGACGGGTGCTGCGGCATATAGGCGGCGATGCCGGTCGATGGCTTTGTAAAAAAATAGGGTTCGGCACAGTTTTGCAGTTGCCTTACCGGCCTGTCTTTAAAGATGTTCGGCTTGTTGTATTATTTTCCTGGGGAAGCATCTCTATTCAGTGCGTTACAAAGCTTTCGGTTTGAGTCGGCATGCGTTCATGACAGCTTGGTCATTATACTGTTTTTGTAATTTATTGTTAATGATAAATGCGGTTTTTTATGGTTTGTTTACATGACGGCGGCTGGGATGTTGATTGTTTCAGGCCGTCTGAAATGTTTTTCAGACGGCCTGAATTATTTTTGCTAAGTCAGGTTGTCGGAGTGGAAGAGTCAGAGGTTTTTTTGTTGGGAAAAAAGACCTGACTGTAGAAGTTGCCGTTAATTTGGGTTACGTTGAGGTGGTACATACGGTAGGCATGGAACAGGTCGCTGTCAGGCGGCGTCGGATGATTCCAAAATTCTGCCAAGGTATTTTGGTCGGTTATGCCGGGAATGTCGTAATGGGCGCGGCCGAGGACTTTGACTGGCATGTTGTGGATCAAGCCGGACAGGCCGCTGGTGCTGTTGATGGTAACCATGCCGAGGCCGTGACGTAGGAAAACGGGCAGGGGGACATCATGGACGTAAGTGATACGGCCTTTGAGTTTGGGGTGTTTTTTGATAAAGCGTTTGATGTCGCGCGAGTAGTCGATAAAGCCGCGGTCCATCGGATGATGCTTGATGATGAGGTTGGTATCGGCAGGCGCGTGCGCGGCAAAGGAGGCCAAAACATGGAGCAGGAAGCTGCGGACGCTGGAAAAGTCGCAATGGATGCGGACTTGGCTGTCGTTGAATACCTGCAAGGGAACAATAAAAAACTTGCCGTATTTGCCCGCCTCCACGCGTTTGGCGATTTGGATGTCTTCAATATAGTAGTTCAAACGCTTGAGGATGGAGATTGACCACAGTTTGAGGTAATGGCCGACATTGGATGCGCGGTGGTGGATGTAGTTCGAGTATTTGTTCGAGTTGCGGAACAATTCGATATAGTAACGGACGGCGTTTTTGGCCATGGGCGTAAACCCGCCGCGTACCGGTGTCGGCGCTTTGTATTCTTGCCGGGCCAGCTTGGGGAATTGTTCCAGAAAAAAGTCGGCACGGCGCGGCAACGGAGAAAATGCGTTGACGCCGTCTTTTTCTAAGGTGATGTAGTAGGGGCGGAAATAGCCTTCTTCAAACGCCCAGAAACTGGCTTGGTTTTCGTTTGCAATTCGTTTGGCCAGGAGATGGTAGGGACGTGTGTCGCCAAAGCAGACAACGGCCTGGATGTGATGTTGAACGATGTATTCTTGCAAAAATTCAGGAAAGGCATCGTAGCTGTCGTTAAAAGCAACGGTATGCGCTTGAGTAGGCGGATAAAAATAGTCGTCGCCTGCATTAAAGTTGAATTTATGCACGGTTTTGCCGTTTGCGGTCAGCCAGTCGGCGAGGCGCTGAAAAAAGTTGCCGACAGGGCCTTGAAGCAGCAGGATGTTTTCTGCGCTTTCAAGTAAGTTTTGCAGGTTGTTTTGGAGGACGGGCTGTTTCATGTCGCAATGTGATTTTGTTTTTTGTGTAATAGTTTTGGGTTGAACTTTTAAGCATACGCCAAGCGTATTAACGATGCAAAGGCAATGATGCCGTAATTGAGGCCGGTTTATGATGCATTGTTAATTTTGATGGCATTTATTTAAAAGATCGATATAGTTGTTTGATTTTACCTAATTTTTTGGCAAAGTACCCGCGATGTAATCCGTTGTTGTTTTTTTGCATATTTTTTTGCCGTATCAGGATTTGGGCTGCAGTTTCCGCATTGATGGCCTGATGGGTTTCGGGATGGATGTAGTCGGGATAGTGGATGAGCGTGCCGGCGATCAGCTGCCAAAGTTCAAGTCTGCGGCTGCGGCGCGGAATGGGGAGCAGATCTTGGGTAAGTCCCCAACCTGCGTAAAAAGGCAGGCCGTAGCAGCTCACTTTTTTGCCGCGCAACAAGGCTTCAAAACCGGTTAGCGAAGTCATGGTATGTACTTCGTCTGCGTATTGGAGACAGGTCAGGATATCGGCTTGTTCGGCGGTTTGGTCGGCATATCGTGCAGCATCTTCAGGGGAAATATGGCCGATACGGTTACCGCTGACTACATCGGGATGCGGTTTGTAGATGATATAGGCATCGGGGTTGCGTTCGCGTACGGTACGGAGCAAATCCAGATTGCGATAGATTTGGGGCGAACCGTAGCGGATAGACGCATCATCTTCAACCTGACCGGGAACGAGAATTACGGTTTTGTCGGTTGATGGGGCGGTAAAGTCCGAGCTGCCAACGTTGTATTTGCTGATGTGGTTTTCGGTCAGCATTTTTTGCAGCTTCAAGGCAGTCTGAAAGTCTTGATTGTCAAAGTCTTGGTTTTGCAGGATATGTTCAAGACGGGACGGGGTTTCGGCGTTGAAATAAATGCCCATATCGTCGGTAACGAGCGACAGCGGCGGGACTAAATTAGAACCGAGTCCGACCGAACGGATAAAGCCGTCTTCCATACGCAGCAGGGGGATGTGGCGTTGTTCGGCAAAACGGACGATGGCCTCTTTGCCGTTGCCCCAGGCAAGGATGCGTGCATCGTCGGACAGTTTGACCCCGTCCAGTTTTTGGGTGGAGGAGATAAATTTCAGACGGCATGAGGGTACGTTAAAGAACGGTTTGGCAACTGCGCGTTTCCACAAAGACATGCCGACGCAATACAACTCGCCACGCAATTTGTCGTTTTTGCGTTTGACCGTCGCCAGATAGTCGATGACATCAAAGAGGCTGCCTGCTTCACCAGTATTGGGGTTGAGGTAGCGGCTGTATTGCAGATAGGCTGCGGCGAAGAGTTGTAGCAAGTTGCGGGTGGCGCGGCGCTGGGTTTGGACAAGGCGGTTGATTTCAGGATGGCGGTCGTCGCTTACGCCCCATCCGGCATACCACGGCAGGCCGAAGGTGGTCAGCGGTTTACCGCACAAAAGCGCCTCAAAACCCATTTGCGAGGTAACGCAATAAACTTTATCGACGTTTTGCAACAAAGAAATCGGATTGATGTCTTCTGCCAAAAGATGGACGCGGTGTTGCTGCGCCAGCCGGGTCAGATAGCCTTGTTTTTTGCCGCACAAAACATCGGGATGGGTTTTAACCCAGATATCGGCTTGCGGGTTTTCATTCAAGACCGTCTGAAACATCAATTCAAACGTAGAGGCGTCTGCACCGCCATATTGGATGGCCATATCGCCGAAGGTTTGGTCAATGATGAGGACGGTTTCAGGTTTGGATGGGGAACGTAAAGGATGATCGTCTGAAAGTTCGGGCGCGTGGTTGTATTTGGATAGATGATGTCGCAGGATGAAATCCATCGCCTGTCGCGCTTGAGCCAAGGTTTCAGACGGCATGGTATCGGCGGCGAGAAGCAGTTGCTCCAAACGCGAAGGACGCGTGGTGTCGTAGTAGATACCGATGTCGTCATAGACGATGGAGTAGGGCGGATAACCGGCGACGCCCAGGCCGAGCGAGCGTAAAAAGCCGTCTTCCAAAGCAATAAAGGGAAGCTGGTGTTCAGCGGCGAAAGCACGCGCTTTGTGTGTCGTCGGGCGCAAACCCCAACCGACGACAGCCTCCGCTCCTTTTCCGTCTTTGCAGATATGAAATTCAGGCAATAGGGTGGAGAGATGGGGGATTTTGCGGATGCCGCGAGAGGGGATATAGGCGTTTTTCACAATGCGTTTTCGTCGATTATTGTTATTAATGGATTGTAGGCCGTCTGAAAAGAGGAACATTCTTTCAGACGGCCTGAATTATTTTTTAAAACGTGACGGCTTCGGCCAATACTTTGCCTGCCAAGTCTTTAGGCGACAGGTTCGGCTCGCCTTGTAGCGGCCAGTCGATGCCGACGCTCGGATCATTCCAAATCAGCGAGTGTTCGGCTTTGGGGTTGTAATAATCCGTGCATTTATAGACGAACTCGGCTTCGTCGCTCAGTACATAGAAACCATGTGCGAAACCTTCGGGTACCCACAGTTGGCGTTTGTTTTCTGCGGACAGAATTTCGCCCACCCATTTGCCGAAAGTGGGGGAGTCTTTACGCATATCGACGGCTACGTCGAATACTTCGCCGACAACCACGCGCACGAGTTTGCCTTGTGTGTTTTCAGTTTGATAGTGCAGGCCGCGCAATACGCCTTTGCTGGATTTGGAGTGGTTTTCCTGCACGAAGGTGCGGTCGCAGACTTGGGTTTTGAACCACTCGTCGCGGAAGGTTTCCATAAAAAAGCCGCGCGCGTCGCCGAAGACTTGCGGCTCAAGCAGTTTTACGTCAGGAATGGCGGTATCAATGATGTTCATCGTTTTATCTTTCATCTAAAGGCCGTCTGAAATATTTCAGACGGCCTCAAACATTATTTTTTCAACAGGCGCAGCAAATATTGGCCGTATTGGTTTTTTGCCATCGGGCGCGCCAGCTCTTCCAGTTTTTCATCGGAAAGCCAACCGTTACGCCAAGCGATTTCTTCCAGGCAGGCGATTTGCAGGTCTTGGATGTTTTGCACGGTTTGCACGAATGAAGCGGCTTCGTGCAGGCTCTCGTGGGTGCCAGTGTCCAGCCATGCGAAACCGCGTCCCAAAAGTTGTACCGACAATGAACCGTCTTCTAAATACATTTGGTTGAGATCGGAAATTTCCAATTCGCCGCGGGCGGACGGTTTGATTTGTTTGGCGAACTCGATGACGCGTTGGTCGTAGAAGTACAAGCCGGTTACCGCCCAATCGGATTTGGGCTGTTGCGGTTTTTCTTCGATGGATAAGGCATTGAAGTTTTCATCAAATTCAACCACGCCGAAACGCTCGGGGTCTTTGACCTGATAACCGAATACGGTTGCGCCGTGGGTCTTGGCGGCGGCCTGTTTCAATGTTTGCGTAAACGATTGGCCGTAGAAAATATTGTCACCCAAAACCAAGCAAACATTGTCGTTGCCGATAAATTCTTCGCCGATGATAAATGCCTGTGCCAAGCCGTCCGGACTGGGTTGCACGGCATAACTGATGGAAATGCCGAAATCGCTGCCGTCGCCGAGCAGGCGTTTGAAAGAGGCGTTGTCTTCGGGCGTGGTAATCACCAAAATATCGCGGATTCCTGCCAACATCAATACGGACAGGGGATAGTAAATCATGGGCTTGTCGTATACGGGCAGCAGTTGTTTGGATACGCCGCGCGTGATGGGGTAGAGGCGTGTGCCGCTGCCGCCGGCGAGGATAATGCCTTTCATGGGTTTTCTCCTGAGTAGTGTGTGTTTGCGTGATTTTCAGACGGCCTAATATGGGAACAGGCCGTCTGAAAACTTATTTTCCAGTGCCTAAACGTTCCAAACGGTAGCTGCCGTTCAATACGTTTTGCCACCAGGTTTTGTTGTCTAAATACCATTGCACTGTTTTGCGGATACCGGATTCGAATGTTTCCTGCGGTTTCCAGCCCAGTTCCCTGCCGATTTTGGCGGCATCGATGGCGTAGCGCACGTCATGGCCGGGGCGGTCTTGTACGAAAGTAATCAAATCTTCATAACGCGCCACGCCGGCTGGTTTTTCAGGAACAAGCTCTTCCAGCAGGGCGCAGATGGTTTTGACCACTTCAATATTGGCTTTTTCATTGTGGCCGCCGATATTGTAGGTTTCGCCGACAACGCCTTCGGTAACAACCTGATACAGCGCGCGCGCGTGGTCTTCGACAAACAGCCAGTCGCGGATTTGCATTCCGTCGCCGTAAACGGGCAGCGGTTTGCCGTCGAGCGCGTTCAGAATCATCAATGGAATGAGTTTTTCCGGGAAATGGTAAGGGCCGTAGTTGTTGGAGCAGTTGGTTACAATGGTCGGCAAACCGTAAGTACGCAACCATGCGCGGACGAGGTGGTCGCTGGACGCCTTGGAAGCGGAGTAGGGGCTGGACGGCGCATATGGCGTGGTTTCGGTGAACAAATCGTCCGTACCGTGCAAATCGCCATAAACTTCATCGGTGGAAATATGGTGGAAGCGGAAGGCTTCGCTCTTTTCAGACGGCATTTGTTGCCAGTAGGCGCGTGCCGCTTCAAGCAGATTGAATGTGCCGACGATATTGGTTTGGATAAACTCGCCTGCCGAATCGATAGAGCGGTCGACATGGCTTTCCGCAGCCAAGTGCATCACGGCATCCGGCTGGTGTTGTGCGAATACGCGGTCGAGTTCGGCGCGGTTGCAAATATCCACTTGCTCAAAAGCATAGCGAGGATTATCGGCTACCTCGGCCAAAGATTCCAAATTGCCGGCATAAGTCAGCTTATCGACATTGACGACAGAGTTTTGGGTGTTTTGGATAATATGACGGACAACGGCAGAACCGATAAAGCCCGCGCCGCCGGTAACAAGGATTTTTTTCATAAGTTTCAGAGGATAGTCAAAATAATATAAACGGATTATAGCAGACAGAATGTGTGTTTTTCAGATAAAGAGGCCGTCTGAAAACATCTCTTTCAGACGGCCTGTATCAGGTCAACTCAATCGTCGTAGCCATTTGGGTTATTGCTGACCCAACGCCATGAGTCTTCCATCATCTGCGCCAAATCACGCTTGGTTTCCCAACCGGTTTGTGCTTTGGTGTAGGCAGGGTCGGCGTAGAAACAGGCCAAATCGCCATCGCGACGCGGTTTGATTTGGAACGGAATAGTCAAACCGGAGGCCGCCTCAAAGGCACGGATGATTTCCAATACCGAATAAGCACGTCCCGAACCCAAATTAAACAGGTGTACGCCCGAAACATCGCTTTTCGCCTGCATCGCCGCCACATGGCCTTCCGCCAAATCCATCACATGGATATAGTCGCGCATACCCGTACCATCGGGAGTAGGGTAGTCGTCGCCGAAAACTGACAATTGCGGCAGCTTGCCTGAAGCCACTTGGCAGATATAAGGCAGCAGATTGTTTGGGATACCGTTTGGCTGCTCGCCGATCAAACCGCTTTCATGCGCACCGATAGGGTTGAAATAGCGCAACAAAATCACGCTCCAGCGCGGATCGGCCTTTTGAATATCCGTCAAAATGCGCTCCACCATAGACTTCGACGTACCGTAAGGGCTGGTCGTATCTCCCGGTTGCATATCTTCCGTATAAGGCACTTTACCCGGATCGCCGTAAACCGTAGCAGATGAGCTGAACACAATCTTAAATACACCGGCACGCGCCATTTCTTCAGCCAAAACCAAGCTGCCCGACACATTGTTGTCATAGTATTTCATTGGCTCGGCCACGCTTTCACCGACTGCCTTCAAGCCGGCAAAATGAATGACGGCATCAATATCGTGTTCGGCAAAGATTTGACGCAACACTTCACGATCACGGATATCCCCTTGGTAAAAAGGCACAGACTTGCCGGTAATCTTTTCCAAGCGCGGGAGGATGTTGGCAGACGAATTGCACAAATTGTCCAAAATCACGGCATTAAAGCCTAATTTCAACAGGGAAACAACGGTATGGGAGCCGATGAAGCCGGTACCGCCGGTAATAAGAATAGTCATTGGTTTTCCTTAATTAAAATTGTGTTTGGAAGTCGTGAAACCGGTTGGCTGAAAATACAAACGCTTTCAGATGACCTGATGTAAATGTTGTCAAAGAGGGATTGCTTTATTTGGATATTGTATATTTAGTTACCTGAAAAGTAAAAAAATATGGGATAATCACAGTGTTATGCACAGGGTGCAAAGCGTTATCATTTCAATTTTAATAAAAGGATCTTACCATGTCAGTATCTAACGAAGTTTTGGCGTTGATTTCACAAGTTGCACAAAAACAAGTGTCAGCAAATGAAGAATTGTTGTCTACAGGACTTATTGATTCCGTGAGCGCAATGGATTTGGTTATGGCCATCAAACAAAAATTTGATGTTGATTTGCCGTTTGAGCAATTGGTTGATATTTTGGCAAATTCAGCCAATATCATTCAATATGTTGAAAATAATTACAAAGGCTAAATCATGAAACAATTAAATGAATTCCAAAATCTTGATGATTTTTTGGAATACCGTTTCAACCAAACTTCGGGAAAAGCGTTAGTTAATGATACTCAGGAATGTTCTTGGGAAGAGTTGCGCGTAAAAATAGCCACATTTATCGAGGCTTACAAAAGCATAGCAGATATTACCAAAAACATTCCTTTGGTGTTGCACGGCCATAAAGAAATTGATTTTGCAGTGGCAATTTATGCCTGCTTATTAAACAAAATCCCTTTTATTCCGGTGGATAGTATTTATCCTGAAAGCCGTCTGAACAATATCTGCCAACTGTCGAAAGCACGCTTTGTGTACCGTTCGGCAACGCAAACTTTTGAAAAGCAGACTGATGAAGAAGTAGAGCTGGCTGAAAAAGATTTGGCTTACATCATGTTTACTTCAGGAACAACCGGCGCACCTAAGGGTGTGCAAATCGGTCGTGAAGCTGTATTCAACCTGATGAAATGGATGAAAGAGCAGCTTAATTTAGCCGCACCTAATGTGTTTATGAATCAGGCTCCGTTTGCATTTGATTTGTCAATGTACGAAATCTTTGGCAACTTGGCTTATGGTGGTTGTATTGTCATGAACAGTCGTGATGCTATTTCTAATCCTGCCACCTGGATTGATTTTTTGGCCAAACAACAAATTACTACTTGGGTTTCCACGCCTTCTTTTGCCATGCAGCAGCTGCTTAACCCTAAATGTAGTCAGGCTACTTTACCGAGTTTGAAAGAATTTTTGTTCTGTGGCGAAAAACTTGGCAAACCGGTAGTAAATATGATTTTTCAAAAATTTCCCGGTGTCCGTGTTATCAATACCTATGGTCCGACTGAGGCTACTGTAGCAACAACTTACGTTGATATTACACCTGATATGCTGGCGGCAGAAGAAGAGTTGCCTGTAGGCGTTGCCGTGCTTAATTCCAAATTAGTGATTGTTGACGAAGAGATTTGGATTAGCGGTAACCATGTGATGCGTGGCTATCTGAACAACGAAACTGAAAATGCCAAACGTTTGGTCGTACACAGTGCAGATAACCGTACTTATAAAACAGGTGACTACGGTTTTGAAAAAAATGGATTGTTCTATGTACAAGGCCGTAAAGACGAGCAGATTAAGCTCAATGGCTACCGTATCGAACTTTCAGAAATTGAAGAAAAAATCCTTAACCTTAAGGAATTTGCCTTTGATAATGTGGCAGTAGTGGCTTTGAAACGCAACACAGGCGCAGTATTGCGTTTGGTGTGTTTCTATACAGCCAAGCAAAGTGGAGATACTCAGGCGATCAAAGACGCATTAGTACAAAATTTACCGTCTTACATGATGCCGTCTGAATTTATTCACATTGATGAAATTCCAGTCAGCACCAACCACAAAACCGACAAAAAAGCATTGTTGGAAAAATATCAACAGGGTTTATAAAATGGATTTATATAAAATTCAGCAAAACATCTTACGAAAAGCCAAGATTGATCCTCAAAAGGTTAACGCTTGGATTTATAACAATCAAAGTATAGTGTTTGATTTTCTGTTGAACGACTATTTTGTCAGCGTCAGTTATACGGCAGTAGGTCAAACTTTTAACTTTATTGAGCGTAATAAGAGCAAAGTTTCTAAGATTTCCGGCTTCCATAAATTTCTGAAATATATTTCAGAAGTTTATGGAAGTTACCCACAATCGGTTAATCAAGAAAAGACAGTATTGTCTTTTAAATTTGCTGAAGCCGATTGGGCAAAAATCGAGGATAAATTTAGTGAGATTTTAGAAGTTACTTCCATTTATCTTGGCAGCGAACTGTGCTACATCCTGAATGTTGAAAAAAATAAAGGCATTAATTTAGCCGAGTACTTGGATAAGCCGGAAGTTGAATACATTGGTGTTAAAGGCGACAGTAATGAGTTTTTCCTAAGCTATGCTCGGAATCATGGTCTAAGTGATTATGTTTATGAGCTAAATAATAGAGGCTTTTTGGCTGTTGAACACAAAATGGGCGTAAGTGTGTTCCGTCGTGTGAATAAGCACAGTTATAAAGATCTTTTGGCTTATTTCCCAGACTCTTTCCATGAGTTGGAAAATGTCATTTATACTGTTGAAGCACCGAAAGTATTGAGTGCCAACAAGAAAAACCTATTGGTGTTGTTCTCTTATACCAATAAGAGCAATGAGAATATGGTTGACCGTTATTATAGCCACCCATTTCCATTTATCAGCAACAGTATTATGCCAAATACTTACATTATCCGTATGGCTGATGTATCGGACGCGTTTGGCAGTCATGGGTTGAATACAAAGTTTGATGAAAATATCGAAGACAATATCCAGCGTTTCATTAAGAGCCTGATGAGTATTTATGGCGTAGATAAGAAAAACGTAGTCATTTGCGGTGCATCATCAGGCGGTACAGGGGCGGTATATCACGGCTTAATTGGTGGGTACAAAACCTTTGCAATCGACCCATTTTTGGGCAACCATAAATACTATGGTGGCAAAGATCCATTGTATCTGCATTCTATCCGTACGCCGATTTTGGAGACTTTCAAAAAGCTACCAGATGTAATTGATCATAACCTTGAAAATCAAGTGGTCATTTCATCGGCTAAGGTATCAGAGTTTTATCCGGATATTAAAGAGTTGAAAGAAGCATTGCCTACAGTTGTATTATGCGAGTTTGACTTTGAAAAAATTCAAAAGCACATAGATTTTTCAGGCAACACAGTATTCTTGTCCAATACCATTATCAATAATTTGCTGTTGGACATCCATATCACTGATTCGGACATTAATCTGAACTAAATGCGAAGTAAATAGACAGTAAGTTTTAAATTTACTGTCTATTTTTTTAAGATTTGAACCATATTTATCATGTTTGGGGAATGTAATGGTAGATAAAACGACTGAAGAATTTCAGCAAGAAATTCTTAAAAATATCAAATTAAAAAATACGTCTGTTGATATTTATTATCAGCAGAATGTGTACTGCAATTTCAAATCTGACCGTGAAACACCATTTTCTGTCAGTTTAAATTTAGTTTGGCAAAAGATTTTCCTGTTTTATCGTAATAAAAGTGAGATAGATAATATCGGAGAAATGTTTCCAAACTTCAGTTTATCTAAGCAGGATGGGGATAATGTATACATTTATGATGTCAGTGCTTTGGATTTTGCCCAAACCTGTGCGGTCTTTATCAAATTGGCCGAACGTGCGGAACAATATTTTTCTGAACGGCCAGTAGTTAACAGCCGTAAAAAAGAAGTGATGTCAGGTAATTATATCGACACTTCCGGAAATAAAATTACTGCACCTGATAATCTGCGAAACTGTCATTTCCAATTTCTAGGAGGAGGTGGGAATGAAGTTGTTATCCACCCTAATGCAAACTTGCGTAATGTATTTTTAGAATTTTTAGGCAAGGATAGCAAAGTCTATATTGGAGAAAATGTTTCTATGCAAGGCCAATGGTGTTTGGGAGTAGGCTGTACGATTAACATCGGCAGTAAAACTACTAGTACCAATCCGGTTTATATTACTGTTGCCGAACATACAACCTTGTCCATTGGTGAAGATTGTATGTTTGCCACTAATAATCAAATCCGTACTGATGATGCACACCCGATTTATGATGTTCATACTGGAAAACGTTTAAATGTTTCTAAAGACGTTACCATTGGAGACAGAGTGTGGGTAGCCTATGGCGCAACAATTTGGGGTGGTACAAAGATTGGTAGCGGTAGTATTGTTGGTGCATTTTCGGTAGTGAAAAAACATTTTCCTAATAACTGCGTTATTGCAGGTGTGCCGGCTAAAGTCATACGCAAAGATGTATTTTGGGAACGCAATAATGTTTTATATACAGATATAGATGAAGGTAAGGATTTGGCAGAAATGAATCATGTCACCTATATCAATTCAACAGTGGAACTTGATTAGTGCATCTAACAGTAAAGGCCGTCTGAAAACATAAAAGTTTTCAGACGGCCTTTTTTAAGATAAGACAAAGGTTATTCTAAACAAGCCAATTGTTTTTTCAGACACTCAGCCTGTAATGCCTTGTCACCTTTAGCTTCGGCTATTTCAGCTGCCAGTTTCCAATATGCTGCTGTGTCTTGTAGAGAGAGACTGTCAAAATAACGTTGTGCTGCCTGATGGTTTTTCAGACGGCATAAAGCAGTTGTATAAAGATACATCGTTTCCGGTGAGGCTTGTGCAAAATCAGCCAATATTTTGGTGACAGACTCCCAATCTTGGTTTTGGGCAAGTTTTTCAGCTTCATACAAGGCCAAAGACGGATTCTCGGGATATTTTTGGCGCAGTTGAGCCAATAGATATCTTTCACCGTCAGTGTTACCGGCAGCGTACATTTTTTTCAGATAATCGACTGTTAAATCTTCAGGAATTAAGAGCAGATTTTCTTCAAAGGCACGGTTAAGCTGGGTAAATAGTTTTTCAGAATCACCGCGTAATTTTGCCAGTCTTGCAATGGCGATACGGCAACTTGGATCATTTTGAGTATGTTTTTCAAAAGCAACCAAATACTGATGCGCGCCTTGTAAGTTACCAAGTTTCATGCAGAGGTAAGAAGCCAACAGCTCGGGTTTGAGATAGCCTTTTTGGCGATCGTCCAAGCTATCAATATACGTTTTCAGTAAAGCCAATGCTACAAAATAATTCTGCTCCGATAGCTTTTGTGCTACGGTCAACAAAGGTTGATATGAATCGGGTAAGTCTGTACCTATCCGGGCAAACAGTTTTTCAGACGGCCTTTTTGCTTGGTGAAACGAGGCTGCAAGTAATGCGACAAGTAAATCATTTTGCGTTCCTATATGCTCGTTTTCAGCAAAAAATTCCGCCCCTTTAACGGCATTACCGATATATAAGTCCATTTTCGCATACCAGTAACCTGCGGTATCGGGATAATCAGGTAACAGGTTTTGCAAAGTATCAAACTGGTTGCTCTCAAATAAAGCGTTCAGATAACGATGGCGATAATCAGCTGTTTCTTCCGCATTCAGACGGCCTGTATCAAGCAGAGTTTGGATACGGCTTGCAGCCAAGTCCCATACCTGATGATTTTCTGCTTGCTCAATCATATTGATTAAAATCGGCAGATTGTCAGCGGTTTCGGCATGGTCAAGAGCAGTAATAGCTTGATACACACGTTCGCAGTTGCCACCTTCCTGGAAGGGGAAAGTATCGCGGATGCGAGCAAGATATTCGGGTTTGGCATGTCCTGATTTTAAAATGCTTTCTAATTCAGTCAGCGTTTCATGCTGATTGATGGTAATAGGGCCAAATCCGTCAGTTTCGTAAGAGAAATAGCCTTTTTGATAGGTGTGCGTACCTGAAAAGAAGGCTTCTTTATCAAATTGATAGTAAATAATTGCCTTATTCAGATAGGCCATGTCAAATGCTACTGATGAGTAGTCGGTAATCAATACGGCACAACGTCCGAAAAGATACTGGATACTTTCAGTTTCACGCAGTCCACTCCAGATTTTTATATAGGTAGGGACATTCATTACTTCCAAATAGGGCTCGATATTTGGGTGTGGTGCAAAAATTACTTCGTAGCCGTAGGTTTCTGCCATTTCCTTCAGGCGCTGGTCGTGAAGCAGAGCCTGCCAGTAACGGGCATAGTCAGTTTCCATAAAAGCGCTGTTGAGCGTACGAGTATTGCTACCTGTACCGATATTTTGACCGACAATGTTATTGCGCCAAGTTGGCATAATCAGGATCTTGCGACTGTCGGGCTTATTTTTTGATAGTAAGGAGTCGTAGCGTGGAAATCCAGTTAGTGCTACTTCTTTTTCGGTCAGCTTGTAGGTATTGAAGTCAGCCTTAATCGAGCGACTTTCTGGCTCAGTAGTGGTAATGAAACAGTGTAGGTTTTGTTTGCTATTTGTCCATGCAGAAAGATTGTCTTTGGTTACTCCGTGCTGAAGAAAGACAAATTTTTTGCTGTGTTCGTATAAATCCCCAAAATAATTGTTGATGTGTTTTTCCAAATGACTGGAAATGATTTTTTCAGCTTTACGCAAATGTCGTTCATATTCACTACCGCCGAATTCTACAAGTTTGAAGCCTTCTTGTTCGAGACGGTTCCAGTCTGGGGCAGTTTTGTTAAGTACGAAATAGCAAGTTTGTTCAGGGTGGTTCTGCATCATATAACGATAAAAATGCTCGGCGTTGTCATCGGCTTTGGTTTCCCTGTCCATCAAGAGCCAACTGCCGTCTGAAAGGTATTTTTCAGACGGCGTAAATAAACCGGTAAGTTCATTTAATGCGATGCCGTGCATAAAGGTTTTACCTTTAATCGAAATTCGCATTGCTTTTTTGTTGAGTAGGATATTAATTTTGGCGTTGTCTGCAACGTCACCATAGGGAATCCACAAACGTTTTTCGTAAACAAATAATTGTTCATTTAGCTTATTGACCACGCTTTTTGCATAGACAGGAATAAGATCACGCCCATCGGCTTGCACAGAATATGGCTGGTCAAAATAGGTAAAATAGCTGATAAGGAACTGTTTGCGTTCACGATCGATATTTTCGACATAGGCGATTTGGAATGGTGGCTCGCTCTGTTTGAACATTCCAAGCATACCAACTTTATGGAATAGCCATACTCCCGCCAAGCCAAATTCCATAATATTTTTTTGATCAATATAATTAAAAACCTGCTGCATTAGATCATAAAAATGTGATTTTTGTTTAGTATTTAACAAATCTAGACGTTCAGGTCTATTAAGCAATTGTTGGATATACCAAGCCATATCATATAATGCGGTTTTTTGTATTGAGGAGGGTACATGCCCTAAGCGGTTTTTATAGTTTTGAAGCATAGGCAAGAAGCCATACTCAAAAACATTAGAAAACTTTTCTACTTTTTGCCAAGAAGTATCTAAAGTGGATGTGCCACTTTCACGTTTGCGATAGAAATAGACGGCATCTCTGTCAAACACAGCTTTTGCGTCCTGCAAATCTAATAAATAGTCTGCAATAAATTTGCCATCTTCAAAGTTTGGCTTAACATTGTGGTTAAACACCAAATTCTGTTTTTTAATATGGCTGACTCTGAAAAAGGTTGAGGCAGCAGACATATTGATAAATTTATCGAGCTTAGCAACATCAATAACGTGGGTTTTGTTAAAACGGAATCTTAGAGGATGACTGTCTTTAATGATATTTTGATTTTCAAAGAAAAACTTCATGTTAGTAGCTACAGTTACCGCCGACGGATGTTGGCTAATTTGAGTATCTACTGATTTGAAGTAGTCAGGGTGAAGATAATCGTCAGGGTCAGTAAATACTACCCATTCAGTTTGTGTATGTTGCAAACCCAGATTGCGTGCCGAGGCCTGGCCGCCATTTTCTTTGTAAAAATAATGGATATTTTGGGGAAACTTGGCTTGCCATCGTTTGATGATTTCTGCCGAATGGTCGGTTGATCCATCATCTACTAGAATGATTTGAATGTGTTTTTTGAAATTCAAGCTTTGTTTGACGATACTGTCAAAGTATTCATCAAGGTATTTTTCGACGTTATAAACGGCCGAAACGATTGTAAATTGATTATTACCTTCGTATTTTAAGGGAAGGTATTTTTTGAGTTTCATTACGCGTTTGGCGTACATGTCGCGGAAAAAGAGTTTAGGGTCTCGTAAGAGCTTCCGAAATTTTTTATTGTTCATTTTTTTGACCTTTTATTTTTATTTGGTTTTGAAGTAATTTTCCAGCATTTGAATCAGTTTGTCCTGGTAGTTTTCAATCTGTTGCTGGCTGTGAAAATCGTTGGCACAAAAAGAGTGTGGCTGCCGCCCATTTTTTTTATTTTCTAAGAGCTTGATATATTGTGCAGGCGCTTTGTTGGAGCGGATATTAAAATAATAACATATTTCATTACCTACTGTAGATTTCCTGTTTAAAAACATCAGCCAAGGTACGAGGAAGGTGGCAAGATTGAGATCGTGGTTAGAACGGAAACGGTTGGATAAAAAGGCTTCAATCTCAGTACGGTAGTGCTGCCAAGCAAATTGAAAGCTGCTTTTATGCAGTGGGATATAGGTGTGTACTAACGGACGGTCGATGCGGCAGTCGTAGTGCTGTTGTAATAGTGCGATACAGTTTTTTGAGGCGGAAAGAGTGGGTGTATCGGTTCCTCTTTCGGACATTTGTTTTAGGCTCTTGTCTGCAATAAAAAGTGAGGCAATGCCGTTGGCGTGAAAGAAGTGTTCCTTCGGTAATGGACGGGCAACAAATACATCATCGTTAAAATAGATGAAGTGTTCATTTAGATTGGGAATGTTGTGCAGGTGTGCTTCGATTACATGCGAATTGAAGGTGGGCAGGTATTGCGGGTCAATGATTTGACTGTGATCTATTATGCTGACGTTGGGATAGTCGACAGGATTGAGCCAATCGGGGCGTTGGTTGTCGGTAATGATGTAGATATGGTTAACCCACGGCAGGAAGGTACGCACGCTGTGAAGTGAATAGTAAAGTTCGTTGTGGTTGCTGAAACGGGCTTCGTCATTATTGTGGAGTGCGTCTTGTTCGGCAGTAGGGCTATGTTGGCGGCGGCGTTGCTGCCATTTGGGATCTTGATTATTTACCCATGTGAAAACGACATCAACTTTAATAGGGGTAAGGTTGATACTATTTTCAAGTTCGGCTAAATACAGGGTGTTGTCGATAATGACCGGTTCGTCAGACTCTGTTGTACGCTGTTCGGCGTTGCGGACAGGGTATCTTTTGTTGAGATAGTCGCGGAAGAATACACCTGGTTGTCGAATCAGTTTTTTAAGTTTCCTCATGACGGTATTCGCTGTAATGTGATGTTTTTTGATACTTATGTCAGGTTTTCAGACGGCCTAATATTTCATCAGGTGTTATAATGGTCGTGCTTAATTAAAAGTATAGTGAGATTTAATCGATGTTGAAAGCAGAATGTCTTACCCGCAGGGGCATGTTATTGTTGTGTGTCAGCCTGTTAGCCGCATGCTCTTCTCTTCCTAATTCCGGCCCAAGTACACGAAATGTTGTTGCTTTGGGGCAACAGCCGGCTACAGCCGAAGTGCCGGAGGTGGAATTAATTGATGTGAATGGCGCGGTGGCTCAGTCACTATATCAAGCGCAAGTTAATCAGTCATTTGCTCAGTTGGGCGATGGTACATCATCAATAGGGGCTATCAATATAGGTGATGTACTGGATATTACGATTTGGGAAGCTCCTCCGGCTGTGTTGTTCGGTGGGGCTTTGTCGTCTACCGGTTCGGGTAATGCGCAGCAAACGAAGCTGCCTGAACAGATGGTCAGCTCTTCAGGTACGATTTCTGTGCCGTTTATCGGCGATGTGTCTGTCCTCGGTAAAACACCGGTTCAGGTGCAAAATATTATCAAAAGCCGTCTGAAAAAAATGGCGAACCAGCCGCAGGTAATGGTGCGCATGGTGCAAAATAATGCGGCGAATGTATCGGTTATCCGCGCGGGTAACAGTGTGCGTATGCCTTTGACGGCTGCAGGCGAGCGTGTGTTGGATGCGGTGGCTGCGGTGGGCGGTTCGACTGCGAATGTTCAGGATACGAACGTACAGCTGACACGTGGCAATGTTGTCAGAACGATTGCTTTGGAAGATTTGGTGGCGCATCCGCGTCAAAACATTCTGTTGCGTCGCGGTGATGTGGTCACAATGATTACTAATCCGAGCACATTTACTTCTATGGGTGCGGTCGGTCATACGCAGCAGATTGGTTTCTCTGTGAAGGGCTTGTCTTTGGCTGAGGCTGTGGGACGTATGGGCGGTTTGCAGGATTATCGTGCAGATGCGCGTGGCGTATTTGTATTCCGCTATGCGCCTTTGTCCGAGCTGCCCCCTGAGAAGCAATCCAAATGGGCTGAAAAGGGTTATGGCGATCGTGCGGAGATTCCTGTGGTCTACCGTTTGAACCTGGCAGATGCGAATTCTATGTTTTGGATGCAGCGTTTCCCTGTGAAGGATAAGGACGTGGTGTACGTATCGAATGCGCCGATGGCTGAAGTACGCAAGTTCTTGTCATTTGTGTTCTCGCCTGTGGTTAGCGGTGCGAACAGTATTAATAATTTAGTGAATTAATGGGGAAAATAATGTCTGAGCAAGTTTCTGCAAATGTGGATGTGAAACCGGAACAACCGGCTCCCGAAAAGAAAAAAGCCAAGAAGTCTTGGTTGCGTAAGATTAATCCGTTGCTTTTGGTAACGGTTGTCGTGCCGACTTTGTGTTCCGGTGTGTATTACGGACTATTTGCTTCTGATCAGTTCACATCCCAGTCCAGCTTTGTGGTGCGTTCTCCTAAGAGCCAATCGTCTTTGAACGGCTTGGGCGCTATTTTGCAGGGGTCTGGTTTCTCTCGTGCGCAAGACGATATTTATACCGTGCAGGAATATATGCAGTCGCGTTCGGCTTTGGACGCGTTGCGTAAGAAAATGCCCGTTCGTGATTTTTATGAAAAAGAAGGCGACATCTTCAGCCGTTTTAATGGTTTTGGCCTGCGTGGCGAGGATGAGGCCTTTTATCAATACTACCGCGATAAGGTAGCCATCCATTTTGACTCTGTCTCAGGCATTTCCAATTTGAGCGTTACATCGTTCAATGCCGGTGAATCTCAAAAGATCAATGATGCTTTGCTCAAACAGGGTGAGGTATTGATCAACCAGCTGAACGAGCGTGCCCGTCAGGACACGATTCGTTATGCTCAGGAAGTGGTCAATTCGGCTGAAGAGAAAGTTAAAGAAGCTTCGGCTCAATTGACGAAATTCCGTGTGTCCAACGGTATTTTCGACTTGAAGGCGCAATCTGATGTGCAAATGGGTTTGGTATCCAAATTGCAGGACGAGTTGATTGTCATTCAAACCCAGCTTGACCAGGTAAAAGCCGTTACTCCTGAAAACCCGCAAATTCCGGGTCTGATTGCGCGTGAGAAGAGCTTGCGTAAAGAAATTTCGCAACAAATGAAAGCGATTTCCGGCGGCGGCGAGGGTTCGTTGTCCAATCAAGCGGCGGAATATCAACGAGTTTATCTGGAAAACGAATTGGCCGAGAAACAATTGGCTGCGGCGATGACTTCTTTGGAAAGTGCAAAAGCGGAAGCGGATCGTCAGCAGCTGTATTTGGAAGTGATTTCCCAACCGAACAAACCTGACTTGGCGCATGAGCCAAACCGTCTTTACAACATCGTGGCAACGTTTGTCATCGGTTTGATTGTCTATGGCATTGCCGTGTTGCTGTCTGCAAGTATCCGTGAGCATAAAAACTGATGAAAGAGCTACATAAAACATCGTTTTTGGAGTCGCTGCTTATCCAAAAAAGGGTAATCGGCGCACTCTTAATGCGTGAAATTATTACTCGCTACGGTCGTAATAACATTGGTTTTTTGTGGTTGTTTGTCGAACCTTTGCTGCTGACTTTGGTTATGGTGTTGATGTGGAAATTTTTCCGCATGCACAACGTGTCAGCTTTGAATATCGTGGCATTCACGCTGACAGGCTATCCGATGATGATGATGTGGCGTAATGCTTCCAATCGTGCTATCGGTTCGATTTCGGCCAACACAAGCCTGCTGTATCACCGAAATGTACGCGTTTTGGATACCATTTTTGCGCGTATGTTGTTGGAGATTGCCGGCGCCACCATTGCGCAGGTCGTGATTATGTTCGCATTGGTCATCATTGGTTGGATTGATGTACCGGCAGATATTTTCTATATGTTGTTGGCTTGGCTTTTGATGGCAATGTTTGCCGTTGGATTGGGGCTGGTCATCTGTTCGGTCGCGTTTCACTTTGAGCCGTTTGGTAAGGTTTGGAGTACCATCAGTTTTGTGATGATGCCTTTGTCCGGCGTGTTTTTCTTCGTGCACAACCTGCCTCAGCAGTTGCAACATTATGTGCTGATGATTCCGATGGTGCATGGTACAGAAATGTTCCGTGCCGGATATTTTGGTGACAGCGTCACGACTTACGAAAATCCTTGGTATATTTTGTTGTGTAACTTGGTTTTGCTGCTGCTTGGTTTGGCGATGGTGGCGAGATTCAGCAAAGGGGTTGAGCCGCAATGATTTCAGTTGAACACGTTTCCAAACGGTATCTGACCCGCCAAGGTTGGCGGACAGTCTTGCACGATATCAACTTCAAAATGGAGAAGGGCGAGAAAATCGGTATTCTCGGCCGTAACGGTGCAGGTAAATCGACGCTCATCCGTTTGATCAGTGGCGTTGAGCCGCCGACTACGGGCGAAATCAAGCGTACGATGAGTATTTCTTGGCCTTTGGCATTCTCCGGTGCGTTCCAAGGCAGTCTGACCGGTATGGACAATTTGCGTTTCATCTGCCGGATTTACAATGTCGATATCGATTATGTGAAGAACTTTACCGAAGAGTTTTCCGAGCTGGGTCAATATCTTTATGAGCCGGTCAAGCGTTATTCTTCAGGTATGAAGGCACGTTTGGCATTTGCTTTGTCGTTGGCGGTAGAGTTTGACTGCTATCTGATTGACGAAGTGATTGCAGTTGGCGACTCGCGCTTTGCCGATAAATGTAAGTACGAGTTGTTTGAAAAGCGCAAAGACCGTTCTATCATCTTGGTGTCGCACAGCCACAGCGCCATGAAGCAATATTGCGATAATGCGATGGTGCTGGAAAAAGGGCATATGTACCAGTTTGAAGATATGGACAAAGCCTACGAATATTATAATTCGCTGCCTTAAAGCGATTGTTTTTAAATCAGGCCGTCTGAAATTTCAGACGGCCTGTCCGTTGGAATTCTATTGATGAACATTACTCAAATTCTTTCCCAAGAACTCTCCGCTACCGCCGCGCAAATCACCGCCGCCGTCGAGCTTTTGGACGACGGCGCGACTGTGCCGTTTATCGCCCGCTACCGCAAGGAGGCCACGGGCGGGCTGGATGATACGCAGTTGCGCCAGCTTGCCGAGCGGCTGCAATATCTGCGCGAGTTGGAAGAGCGTAAGGCTGTTGTGTTAAAAAGCATTGAAGAGCAAGGCAAACTTTCAGACGACCTCAAAGCGCAAATCGAAGCCGCCGACAACAAAACCGCGCTGGAAGACCTGTATCTGCCCTACAAACCCAAACGCCGCACCAAAGCGCAAATCGCGCGCGAACACGGGTTGCAACCGCTGGCGGACGCGCTGCTTGCCGAGCAGCCGCAGGACGTGGAAGCCACCGCACAAGGCTACCTGAACGAAAACGTCCCCGACACCAAAGCCGCACTGGACGGCGCGCGCGCGATTCTGATGGAACAGTTTGCCGAAGATGCGGAACTCATCGGCACGCTGCGCGATAAGTTGTGGAACGAAGCCGAAATCCACGCGCAAGTCGTTGAAGGCAAGGAAACCGAAGGCGAAAAATTCAGTGATTATTTCGACCATCGCGAACCTATTCGCACCATGCCCAGCCACCGCGCGCTGGCGGTATTACGCGGCCGCAACGAAGGCGTGTTGAACATCGCGCTCAAATACCAGCCCGACGACACGCCGATTACGCAGCAAAGCGAATACGAACAACTCATCGCCCGCCGCTTCAAGGTTTCAGACGACCACAAATGGCTGCGCGACACCGTGCGCCTGACTTGGCGCGCGAAAATCTTTTTGTCGCTGGAACTGGAAGCCTTAGGTCGTCTGAAAGAAGCCGCCGACACCGACGCGATTACCGTGTTCGCCCGAAATCTCAAAGACTTGCTGCTCGCCGCGCCCGCCGGACGGCTGACTACTTTGGGTCTCGACCCCGGCTACCGTAACGGCGTGAAATGCGCCGTGGTGGACGACACGGGCAAGCTACTGGATACCGTCATCGTCTATTTGCATCAAGAAAACAATATGTTGGCAACGTTGTCGCGCCTGATTAAACAGCACGGTGTGAAGCTCATCGCCATCGGCAACGGCACCGCCAGCCGTGAAACCGACAAAATCGCGGGCGAACTGGTGCGTGAAATGTCGAAAATGGGGCTGCATAAAATCGTCGTTTCCGAAGCTGGCGCGTCGATTTATTCCGCGTCCGAACTGGCAGCGCGCGAGTTCCCCGACTTGGACGTTTCCCTGCGCGGCGCAGTATCCATTGCCCGCAGGCTGCAAGACCCGCTTGCCGAGTTGGTCAAAATCGACCCCAAATCCATCGGCGTGGGCCAGTATCAGCACGACGTGAACCAAAGCCAGCTTGCCAAATCGTTGGACGCGGTGGTTGAAGACTGCGTGAACGCCGTCGGCGTGGACGTGAATACCGCCTCCGCCCCACTCTTGGCACGGATTTCCGGTTTGAATCAAACCCTTGCTCAAAACATTGTCGCCTACCGCGATGAAAACGGCGCGTTCGACAGCCGCAAAAAATTGCTGAAAGTACCGCGTTTGGGTGAAAAAACCTTCGAGCAGGCGGCAGGCTTTTTGCGGATTAACGGCGGCAAAGAGCCGCTGGACGCGAGCGCCGTCCACCCCGAAGCCTATCCCGTCGTCGCTAAAATGCTGGCGCAACAAGGCATTACCGCCGCCGAACTCATCGGCAACCGCGAGCGCGTGAAGCAAATCAAAGCGTCCGACTTCACCGACGAACGCTTCGGCCTGCCGACCATTTTGGACATCCTGTCCGAGCTGGAAAAACCCGGACGCGACCCGCGCGGCGAGTTTCAGACGGCCTCCTTCGCCGAAGGCATCCACGAAATCAGTGACTTGCAAGTCGGCATGATACTCGAAGGCGTGGTTTCCAACGTCGCCAACTTCGGCGCGTTCGTAGACATCGGCGTCCATCAGGACGGCCTGGTGCACATCTCAGCCCTGTCCAATAAATTCGTCCAAGACCCGCGCGAAGTGGTGAAAGCCGGCGACGTGGTAAAAGTGAAAGTGCTGGAAGTCGACGCCGCACGCAAACGCATCGCGCTGACCATGCGTTTGGATGACGAACCGGGCGGCGCAGCCAAAGGCAACAGGCTGTCTGAAACCCGACATCAAGAACGCCGTGACCGCAAACCCCAACGCAACGACTGCGCCCCGACCAATTCGGCAATGGCAGATGCGTTTGCGAAGTTGAAGCGGTAAGGTAGAAAACCAATTAAAGGTCGTCTGAAAAGTGATGTTCAGACGGCCTTTATCGTATGGGGCGAATTAGATAATTGATGGAGTGGAGATAGTGATGCGTCTATTGAATGTTACCGATACATTTTGTAGTAGGCACATGCAAACAAGCGTATAGTTCCAAATATTACAAACTCATCATCACAACCTTAGGAGTTCAAACCATGAAACCTGTTTTGTTTGCCGCGCTGATTTCCTGTTTCTCCGTTGCGGCCTATGCAGCTTGTACCGACAGCCAGCAGCAGTGCGTGATTTATAAAAACGGTAATGTTGCGACAGAAGGCGGCTGTACAGTCAATAAGTGTCAGAATGCTGATGCGCAAGTGTTGAAATGGAAGCTGAAAAACGATAAAGGCGTAACCGTTGAAATCGGTAAAAACGGTAAGGTTTTGGTGAATAAGAAACCGGGTGCGAAAGCGAACAACAGTAATGCGTCAGGCATGGGTTTGACATGCTATGCCGCCGATGCGGACAAACGTGAACAATTCTGCTCGACCAATTATTGATTGGATTGTTGCTTTGATTAAAGGCCGTCTGAAAAGTGTTTCAGACGGCCTTGATGTTTATCCTTCCGATATTTTTTCATTGAAGAAGTCGATAAAGCTGCGCACTTTCGCGCTGAGAAAGGCCCTGTCGACATAGGTGGCGTTCAGTTGGTCTGTCCAGATGGTGTAATCGGGCAGGAGTTGGACCAATGTGCCGTCCTTCAATTCCTGCTGAACTGCCCAAAGGGGCTGATAGCCTATGCCTGCTCCTGCTTTAATCAGCTCGCGTATCATCAGTGTGTTGTCGCTGCGGATAACCGGGGAGAGATGGAGAATGGCTTTTTCTCCGGTAATGCGGTGGGTAATCTCCCAGTTTTGTTGACTGGTATAGGAAGGCAGGATGGCTTGATGCTGCATGACGGCTTCGGGCGTATCGGGTGTGCCGTGTCGGGCCAGATAGTCGGGAGCGGCAAGCAGGACGAACTCGATTTTGGCCAGCGGTTTGACGATCAGCGAAGGGGAGGGGGTTTTGGAAACGCGTAAGGCGAGGTCGAAACCTTCGGCAATGAGGTCGATATGGCGGTTGTCGAGGACGAGGTCAAGCGTGACTTTGGGATAACGCTGGCGGTATTCTGCTAGCCATGCGCTCATATTGCCGCCTGCAAACCATAGGGGCATGGTAACGCGCAACATACCTTGCGGCGTGTCGGTACCGCCTGCCGCTTTTTGGGCAGCGGTGTCCAAGGTATCCAGCGCGTAGCTGCACTGGCGGTAGTATTCTTCGCCTGCTTCGGTCAGGTGGAGGTTGCGGCTGTTGCGGTGTAAGAGCTTGGCTTGAATGGTGTTTTCCAGATGGCTGACGTGTTTGCTGGCCATGGCGGTGGAGATGTCGAGCTGATCGGCAGCACGGGTAAAACTGCCGCTTTGAACCACTTGGCGGAAAACTTTTAGGCTAAATAGGGTATCCATGATTTCTTATTAGGAAACGTTGTATCAATAATTCGAGTATATATCTCTTACTGGGAATTATCTATACTGCACTTATTGAAATTGCTCCCTACCTCTTCAGGTAGCCATTAAAATAAGGATTATTAAGATGTCAGCCCTCAAATCATTCCAACCTGTTGTATTGTCTGTCTTGCGTATTGTTACGGCGTATTTGTTTTTGCTGCATGGTACGGCCAAGTTTTTCAGTTTTCCGATGTCTATGGGCGGTGCGCCCGAAGGCTTGATGCTGGTGGCCGGTGTTTTGGAAATTGTCGGCGGTATCTTATTGATATTGGGCCTGTTTACGCGTCCGGCCGCGTTTATTTTGTCAGGTCAGATGGCAGCCGCCTACTTTATGGCGCACGCGTCTTCTGGTAATGTTTTGTTCCCATTGGCTAACCATGGTGAATCTGCCGTTTTGTTCTGCTTCGTGTTTTTGTACCTGGCAGTAGCCGGCGGTGGAGTGTGGGCTTTGGATAACGTTTTTGGTAAAGATAAAGATTAATTTAAGGAAAAGATCATGACTTATTCTGTTTTGCAACAAGCTGCTGAAACCCGTCGTTCTATCTATGCATTGAACAACACCCTGCCTCTGTCCAATGAGGAAGTAACCAAAATCATCGAACACGCCGTTTTGCATACGCCGTCTTCTTTTAATTCGCAATCTGCCCGAGTGGTCGTATTGTTTGGCGAAGAACATACCAAAGTGTGGCATTTTGTCGAAGAAGCTTTGCGTGCGGTTGTCCCTGCCGAGCAGTTTGAAGCCACTGCACAAAAACTGAACTTGTTTAAAGCAGGCGCGGCGACAGTTTTGTTCTTTGAAGATCAAGATGTTGTCAAAGGCTTGCAAGAGCAGTTCCCATCTTATGCGGCCAATTTCCCGATCTGGGCGGATCAGGCAAATGCCATGGTTCAATATGCCGTGTGGACAACATTGGCGGCTGCCGGTATCGGCGCCAATCTGCAACACTACAATCCGCTGCCTGATGCGGCCATCGCCAAAGAATGGAACCTGCCGGAAAGCTGGTTATTGCGTGCGCAAATGGTGATTGGCGGTATCGCGGCTCCAGCCGGTGAAAAAACCTTCCAACCAATCGAAGGCCGTCTGAAAGTATTCGGCGCATAAATGAAATGATGTTTTAAATAAAGGGTGTTTTTTGAAATACCAAAATTAAAAAGGCCGTCTGAAAACAGTTTCAGACGGCCTTTTATCTATGCCATGAAATCAACCGCGGCGCCAAGTTGTACCGCCGGCGTTGTCTTCCAGAATGATTTTGTGTTCGTTCAGAAGGTCGCGGATGCGGTCGGATTCCGCCCAGTTTTTATCCGCGCGCGCCTGTTTGCGGCGGGCGATTAAGTCTTCGATTTCTTCGTTGGAGAGGCCGTCTGAAACCGCGCCGCCTTGCAGAAACTCAATCGGATCGCGTTGCAGCAGACCGATGATGCCGCCCAAGGCTTTCAGGCAGCCCGCGAGGTGCGCATCATTGGTTTTGTTTACTTCGCCTGCCAGTTCGAATAACACGGCAATGGCTTCGACCGTACCGAAATCGTCGTTCATGGCGGCGTAGAAGCGGCGAGTGTAGTCGTTGGCGTTTTCAGATAAATCAAACTCAGCCGCTGGTGTGTTTTTCAAGGTGGTGTACAGACGGGTCAGTGCGCCTTTTGCGTCGTCCAGATGCGCGTCGGAGTAGTTCAGCGGGCTGCGGTAGTGGGCGCGCAGGATGAAGAAGCGCACGACTTCGGGGTCGTATTGTTTCAACACTTCGCGGATGGTGAAAAAGTTGCCCAGCGATTTGGACATTTTTTCGCCGTCCACGCGGATGAAGCCGTTGTGCAGCCAGTATTTGACGTGGCTGGCAATACTTTGCCCGTGGTGGGTTTGCGCGTGGTCATGGCCGCAGGTATGCCCTGTCGCGCCGACACTTTGGGCGATTTCGTTTTCGTGGTGCGGGAATTGCAAATCCGCGCCGCCGCCGTGGATGTCGAAAGTATCGCCGAACAGGTTTTCACTCATGGCAGAGCATTCAATATGCCAACCCGGACGGCCATTGCCCCACGGGCTTTCCCATGCCGGCTCACCTGCTTTGGCTGCTTTCCACAACACAAAATCAAGCGGATCACGTTTGAAACCATCCACTTCCACACGCTCGCCTGCGCGCAGGTCGTCCAACGATTTACCTGATAATTGTCCGTAAGCGGCAAACTCGCGCACGGCATAGTAAACGTCGCCGTTAGCGGCAGGATATGCCTTGCCGTTTTGAATCAGGGTTTCAATCATGGCAATCATTTGCAGAATGTTTTCCGTCGCCTTCGGCTCGATGTCGGGACGCAACACACCCAAAGCATCGGCATCTTCGTGCATAGCCTGAATGAAACGCGCAGTCAGATCGCCGATGGTTTCGCCGTTTTCAGCCGCACGGGCGATGATTTTGTCGTCGATGTCGGTAATATTGCGCACATAAGTGAGCGGATAACCGCACTCGCGCAACCAACGGGCAATCATGTCAAACACAACCATCACACGGGCATGGCCTAAGTGACAGTAGTCGTAAACGGTCATACCGCAAACGTACATACGTACGTTTTTAGGGTCGATGGGGGTGAAGGGTTCTTTTTGACGGGTAAGGGTGTTGTAGATGGTGGTCATGGTGTTTGGTATTGGATAAAAAAGTTATGCATTAGGGCATTAGAAGTATGCTTTATTGAAATGGGAAAAACAGATAATTTATTGTTTCTTTGTTGGTAATGTGATTTTTTCAGTCGGCACATTATGCTTTTGTGCATATTCGCACGCAATAGCATGTGATTTTTTTTTCAATGATAATGGTAGTTTAGATTCTGTTAGCGTAGAGTTACCTCTGAGTAAAGGTTGCTCATATTGCGTAGCTAATCCTCCTAAAGAGGTTAGCTGTGGTTGTTGGCAATCTTTGATAATCATATGGGAAGATAAAGAATGGATTTTTCCTCCCTTATTAAAATGCGTAATAACTATTCCACTTAAATAAACAACTGTTTTATTGTTTGGTAGAGTGAGTACGGATTTTTCTAGGCTTTCCGAGAGTAAATATGCAGGTAGATTGTCATGTGTATCAATCAGTATCCAGTTTTTGGGTGTTACAAAAGTATCGCCGTTGGCTTGATATGAATTTGTTTGTGAGATAGTTGAGCAAGCAGCTAATAAAGTTATCGGAATAAAAATAGAAATTTTGTTTAACATAGTTTTCCTTTGTTAAATGGCTTGGGCTGTTATACCTCATTAAGTAATCTTTTTGTATCTTACGATACGGTTGATATGTTTTCAGACGGCCTTTCTATCCAACAGGCCGTCTGAAAACATTTATTCTGCTTTAAACACGCTCATATCCGTTTTAGGTTGCTGCTCGACAATTTCGGCTTTTGCGGCTGCCTGCTCCGCTTCGGCTTTCTCCGCTTCGATGCGTTTTTTCTCGGTCAGGTATTGGTTGATTTGGTGTACCAATTCCTGCGTGCCTTGGTGGGTCAGGGCACTGATTTGGAAGAGGCGCGGGGTTTCCATGTCGAATTGGAAGCGGTCGTCTGGTTTGGGGTAATCCCAGCCGATGGCTTCGAGGAAGGCGGCGGTACGCGCTTGGGCTTCTTCTTCGTCGAGCATGTCGAGTTTGTTCAGCACCAGCCAGCGCGGTTTGTCGTAGAGTTCTTCGTCGTATTTGCGCAGTTCGTTGATAATAGCGAGGGCTTCTTCGGCGGGATTGACGGTTTCGTCGAAGGGGGCCAAATCAACAACGTGCAGCAGCAGGCCGGTGCGCGATAGGTGTTTGAGGAAGCGGTGGCCGAGGCCTGCGCCTTCTGCCGCGCCTTCAATCAGGCCGGGGATGTCTGCCATGACGAAGCTGTGGTTTTCGTCGATGCGCACGACGCCTAAGTTCGGATGCAGGGTGGTGAAGGGGTAGTTGGCGATTTTGGGACGTGCGGCGGATACGGCGGTAATCAGGGTGGATTTTCCGGCGTTGGGCATGCCTAACAAGCCGACATCGGCGAGGACTTTAAGCTCAAGTTGCAGGGAACGGGTTTCGCCTTCTTCGCCGGGCGTGGATTGTTTGGGCGCGCGGTTGACGGATGATTTGAAGTGGATATTGCCCAAGCCGCCTTTGCCGCCTTTGGCGAGGCAGACGCGCTGGCCGTGGTGAGTGAGGTCGGCGACGATTTCGTCAGTGTCGAGGTCGCGGATGAGGGTGCCGACGGGCATTTTGAGGACAATGTCGTCCGCCCCTGCGCCGTAGCGGTCGGAGCCGTGGCCTTTTTCGCCGTTTTTGGCTTGGTAGCGTTTGACGAAGCGGTATTCGACGAGGGTGTTGGTGTTTTCGTCGGCCTCTGCCCAGACGCTACCGCCTTTGCCGCCGTCGCCGCCGTCAGGGCCGCCGCGGGGTACGAATTTTTCGCGGCGGAAACTGGTTGCGCCATTACCGCCTTTGCCTGCGGCGACTTCGATTTTTGCTTCGTCGATAAATTTCATGGTGTTCTCTTATGGGTATTCGATTGTTTCAGACGGCCTTTGTTAATAGAGGAGCTTGGTGTCTGAACGGATAAAATGTTGCTTATTATAAAGGATATTTCGGTTTTAGGCCGTCTGAAATATGGTTTCAGACGGCCTTGGATTTATTGGGCGAGGGCTTGGTCGATTTCTTGATAGAGTTGGGTGAAATTGGGTTCGCCAACGTAGGTTTTGAGGATGTTGCCGTTTTTGTCGATCAGGACGGAAGTCGGGTAAACCTGTGTGCCAAAGGCTTTTGCAGCAGTTTTGTCGGCATCGTACATGACGGTGAAAGGAAGCCCGTATTCTTTGACGTACTGATGGACGCTTTCGATAGGGTCGATGGGCTGGGCAATGCCGAGGACTTGGAAGTTTTTGCCTTGATAGTCTTGGGCAGTTTTGATGATTTTAGGCATTTCGCTCACGCAGCCGGGGCAGGAGGGAAACCAGAAGTTGATGAGGGTAACTTTGTCTTTCAAATCGGCATTGGTAATGGTTTTGCCTTGCAGGTCGGGCAGTGCGAAATCAGGGGCGGCTTTGTTGCTGGGAATAAGGACGAAGGCAAGAAGCGCGCCAATCGTGGCAACGACAAGGAGTGTGAGTATTTTTTTCATGATGTAAGGTTTTGAATGGCGTGAGCTAAGGTTTGGGGAACGCTGATGCTGCGGCCGCTTTCGCTGCTGACGGGCATAAGGGTCACTTCGGCTTCGATGGCGGCTTTGCCGTTGGGCAGGGTCGCGGTTTGGCTGAGGATGATGTGGCGTGTGCCGATGTCTTTCAGACGGCCTGTAAAGGTTAAAACATCGCCTTCGAGCGACGGGCGGCGATAGCGGATATCAACGCGTGCAACAACGAGCATGATGCCTTTGAGTTCGGACAGAAGGTCATGCTCTTGAAAAAACGTCCAGCGCGCTTCTTCAAGAAATTCGAGATAGCGCGCATTGTTGACGTGGCCATAGCCGTCGAGGTGGTAGTTGCGGACGGTCAGTTTCATCAGTTGAGATTGATGGGTTGGAACTCTTCGCGTGCGATTGGTTCGTGTTCGAGGTCGGTAATCACGGTGGAGAGTTGGATGTCGAACCATTCGTTGAAAATGTCGGCGTCCAAATCCGGCCATTCGCTTTCGTCTTCGCACCAGTCGGCCAATTCGGCAGCAAAAATGTCTTCAAAACGCGCTTCGATTTCGTCCCATACTTCGTCGGCAGTTTCGCACGGGCGAACGAGGTAGGAATTGGCATCAGCTTGGATATCTTCAAGCGTCAGGCCGTCCAAGTGATTGCCGGGCAGGGATTTCAGCCAGTTCCAAAAAGGATCGAGGGGGATAAGCAGGAAGACGCTGCGGTTGACTTCGTACATGATGTTTTCCTTGGTTTCTGTATAATTGAATGATATAGCAAAGGTGGGGGGACTGGCTATCTTTTGGGGGATAAAGGCCGTCTGAATTTCAGACGGCCTTTATTTTTGGAAACAATCAGGGATTTTCTGATGGTGTTTGATACAGGGTTTGGGGATTGGCTGTATCGGGAATTTCTGCCGGAGCGGATTGGGGTGCTACCGGTTCGGAAGTGGTGTTGCTGTCCACCAAGTCGTCGATGTCGATGTTGTCGTCTTCGCTTTGAGGGAGTGTGCCGCCTGTTTGTTGGGAGCGGACTTTCATGTAAAGGTCGCGTGTGTAGCTGTATTTGTCGATGGCTGCGCCTTCGAGGCTGTCGGTCAGGTCGAGCAGTTCTTCACGGGTATTGATGGCTTGCTGGCCGGTTGTGCCCCAGCGTCCTGCTCTGGTGTGGAAGACGGCGTTTTTAACCGGATAGACGGTGGTTACGGCGTTGCCGACGGTATCGCGTACGGTCGACGGGCCGAGTAGGGGGACAACGAAGTAGTTGCTGTTTTTCCAGCCCCATGAGGCGAAGGTGTCGCCGAGGGTGTTTTTATTGCTGGGTACGCCGCCTGCACCGGCTACGTCGATTAAACCGCCAAGGCCGAAGGTGGTGTTGATGCCGACGCGGACGAGGTCTTCGCTGGCGCGTTTGACGTCAAGGCGCAGAACGTTGCTGCCGAAGCTGACGACATCGCGCAGGTTGTTGAAGAAGTTGCTCACGCCGGTACGCACTGGTTTGGGCGTTATTTTGCGATAGCCGCGTGCGACAGGGGAAAGGACGTATTTGTCTGCTTTGTCGTTGAACTTGGAAACGGTACGGTTGTAGCCTTCGTAAGGGTCGGCCGGATTGCGTTCGGCCAGTGCGGGAGCGGAGGCTATGCTGATGAGGAGGCAGAGTGAAGCGGTGGTTTTTTTCATGATTGCAACCAGTCTTTGATTTCGTAAAGTTCGGCCAGTGCGCGGACGGAATCGGGAATGTTTTGAATGGTCGGTTTTTTGTCTGTCCGGCGCAGAGCGTTGAGCAGCAGGGAAACACAGGCGGAATCTGCTTTGCCTACTTGGCTGAAGTCTATGCTGTCTGTTTCTTTCAGACGGCATTGTTGTTCGTAGCGCGCAAAGGCGGAGGCAGTCAGGGTTTTGACGGTAACGTCGCCGCTGATGTAGAGCGTGCCGTTGCGGATTTCTGTTTGCATGGTGTCTTTATGATGTAAGGCACCATGCCGTCTGAACATCAGGCGGCATGGTGTGTGGGTGGATTATTTACCGCCGTTTTTGGCTTTCAAGTCGGCAATCAGGCCGTCGATGCCTTTGGCTTTAATGGTTTCGCCGAATTGGTTGCGGTATACGGTAACCAAGCTTGCGCCTTCTACTGCGACATTGTATGCGCGGTATTTGTTGCCGCTTTGGTAGGTGGTGAAGTCCATGTTGACCGGTTTTTGGCCGGAAACGTTGATTTCGGCGCGGACAACGATTTCTTTACCGCCTTTGTTTACGACAGGGTTGTCTTTGATGTTGACCTTGGCATTTTTGAATTTCAGCATGGTGCCGGAGTAGGTGCGGATCAGCAGGGTTTGGAACTCTTTGGTCAATGCTTGTTTTTGTGCGTCAGTCGCAGTGCGCCATGGGTTGCCGACGGCCAAAGCGGTCATGCGTTGGAAGTCGAAGTAAGGGATGGCGTAAGCTTCGGCTTTTTGGCGTGCGGTGTTGGCATCGCCGCTGTTGAGGATTTTCAGCACTTGAACGGAGTTTTCACGGACTTGGTTGACTGCGTCGGCAGGAGAGGCAAATGCCATGCTGATGCTCAATACGCCGATGCTCAATGCGCTGATGAAGGATGTTTTTTTCATGGGAGTGTCCTGAATATTGGGTTGATATGTGTTTATTGTTCGTTTTGACCGGCAGATTCACTGTCTGCGTTTTTCTCGGCAAAGCTGGTCATGAATTTGCCGATAAGGTTTTCCAAAACCATGGCGGAGCTGGTGACGGTAATGGTGTCGCCTGCCGCCAAAGAATCGGTATCGCCGCCTTGTTGCAGGCCGATGTATTGTTCGCCTAATAATCCTGAAGTCAGGATTTGTGCGGAAACGTCGCTGCTGAACTGATATTGGCTGTCCAGATTGAGGGCGACTTTTGCCTGATAGGATTTAGGGTCGAGCTGAATGGAGGCAACACGGCCCACCAGTACGCCTGCGGATTTGACCGGCGCGTTGGTTTTCAAGCCGCCGATATCGCTGAAATCGGCATAGACGGTGTAGGTTTGTGATGATTTGCCGAACGATTGTCCGCCGGCGGCGCGGAAGGCGAGAAAGCCGATAGCGGCCGCGCCCAGTAAGACAAACAGTCCTACCCAAAATTCCAAAGCATTTTTTTTCATGTGCTATTGTCCTTGTTTCATTCTTTTTAAGTGTCGTTTCAGACGGCCTTTAGTCGGTAAACATCCATGCGGTCAACATGAAGTCGACAGCGAGGATGGTCAGGGCGGAAGACACTACGGTGCGTGTACTGGCGCGCAAAATACCTTCGGAAGTCGGTACGCAGTGGAAGCCCTGATGTACGGCGATTAACGTAACGGCTACGCCGAAAGCGGCGGATTTGATTAAGCCGTTGAGTACGTCGTAATGGAAGGTAATGTTGTTTTGCATTTGAGACCAGAAAATACCGCCGTCCAAACCCAGCCATTCGACGCCGACCAAATACGCGCCGTAAATGCCGGCAACGTTGAAAATCGAAGCCAGCAAAGGCATGGAAAACACGCCCGCCCAAAAGCGCGGCGCAACCACGCGTGCCACGGGGTCGACCGCCATCACGTTCATTGCTTCAAGCTGCTCGGTGGTTTTCATCAAGCCGATTTCGCTGGTCATGGCGCCGCCTGCGCTGCTGGCAAACAGAATGGCCGCCAATACGGGACCCAATTCGCGCAACAGGGAAGCGGCAACCATATAGCCTAAAATATCGGCGGATTTGAATTTTGCCAGCTGCGTATAGCCTTGCAAGCCCAATACCATGCCGACAAACAGGCCGGACACGGCGACAATCAGGACGGACAACACGCCTGCAAAGTAAATCTGGCGGATGCTCAGGCGCGGACGGGCAAACGCCGTGCCTGATTTGGCCAGGATCTGCAGGAAAAACAGCGTAATGCTGCCCAGCGATTGGATGAAGCCGAGGGTTTTTGCCCCGACGGAACGGATAAAATTCATAGGTTTCAGTTGATTGGTTAAATGGTTTTCAGACGGCCTTGTTTAAGTTTCAGGCCGTCTGAACATCAGCCCAGCAAGTCTTGTTTTAAAGTCGTTTGCGCCGGATAGCGGTAGGCGACAGGGCCGTCTGCCAAACCGCCGACAAACTGGCGTACCCAAGGCGAGTCGAGTTCGCGCATTTCTTCGGGCGAGCCGGAGAACATGATTTCGCCGTGTGCCAGGAAAATGACTTGATCGACGATTTCCAGCGATTTTTCAATATCATGCGTTACCATCACGCTGGTTGAGCGCAGGGCTTTATTGGCACGGCTGATGAGGTGGGCGATAACGCCCAACGAAATCGGGTCAAGACCGGTAAAAGGCTCGTCGTATAACATGATTTCAGGGTCGAGCGCAATCGTACGCGCGAGGGCGACGCGGCGCGACATACCGCCGGAAAGCTCGGAAGGCATCAGGTTTTCAACACCGCGCAAACCGACTGCATTCAGTTTCAGCAATACTAAATCGCGAATGACCGCTTCGGGCAAATCCGTCAGCTCGCGCATGGGGAAGGCGATGTTGTCGAAGACGGATAAGTCGGTGAACAATGCACCGTGTTGGAACAAAACGCCCATGCGGCGGCGGTGTTCGTACAGCTCCTGCGCCGAAAATGCGGCCAAATCACGCCCTTCAATCAGCACTTTGCCCGATTGCGGGCGGATTTGACCCGTAATCAGGCGCATCAGCGTGGTTTTGCCGCTGCCCGAACCACCCATTACGGCGGCGAAATTGCCTTGTGGAATGCTGAAGTTGATGTTGTTCAGAATAGGACGGTCGCCATATGCGAAGGCAACGTCTTTCATTTCGATGAAGGGTGTGGAACTCATGCAGGAGGGGAGTGTCGAAAAATGTATTTTAATTACGGGTATTGTAAAGGGTATTGGATATTCGGGCAATTTTCAGACGGCCTGCGCTTAGGAATAACGGGTAAAAACGTGTGAAAGAATGCAGAAGCGTTGGTGCTACGGTCGTTTGTTGTATGTTGTGTCAAACATACAGACAGATGTGTAGGTAAATAAAGAGGCGGGCAAACATGCCCGCCTTGTTTTTAATATTTCTGCAAACCTTCTACCTTAATTTCTTTGGCATTGGCATGGATGAAGGCTTGAGTCGCTTTCATCGTGGCTTGGATGCGCGGATCGTTCCAGCGCACGATTTGGTTGTTTTCATCGCGCTTGTCCGACCAGATAATCACGCCGTCGGTGTATTTTTTACTGATTTCAAGCATTTTGCGCCAGCGGACGGGGTCGATGAACTGTTTGAAATAAGGGCTGTTGGTGGCCGAATAATATTGCGGCCAGATGTAGCCGATGATTTTTTTGTTGGGAAAGCGTTGATGGATGTCGTCAACGGCGGTTTTCACGTCTTTTTCCCATTGCACCAAATCGGGGGAAGTGATGTAGAACACAGGATTGGCATAGTCGCTGATGGCGGCGGTGGGCGCACGGCGTTTGCTGACTTGCCGCCATTTGGCCAAGATGGCTTCGTTGTCAACGTTGGGGCGGTAGTGGCGGATGCCATGCAGGTGTTCGGAAGGCATGCCGTAGTTGCTGATGAAGGCGCGCGGGTTTTCTTCTCTGAAGATTTGATACATCCGTGCGAAGTCGGTTCTCAATTCGTCAGGGGTTAGCAGTTGACCGTCTTTTTCGGCAAACCAGCTTTCGATGTCGGTAGAAATGGTGTGGTAGCCTTCGCGGCGCGATTGTTTGGCCAATTCGCGGATACGCGCTTCGTTGAGTACGCCGTGTTTGCGTTTGCCTGTCGGATCGGGTTTGACCAGCTCGCTTTCGTAAACCAAGAATACTTTGGAGAGTTTGTCGGCAGTCAGGTCGGGTTTGCCGACGTAGTCCATGCGGTCGTAGATGATGAAATCTTTGGCATGAGCGGAGAGGGCGGTTAATAAGAGGACGAGGGGCAAAAGGCGGTTGGGTTTCATGTTTTTAGGCAGATAAGGGAAAAGGGCCATTGTACGGGAAGCGGCGTTAAAGTAAGTCAAAGGCCGTCTGAAAGGATAAAAGTTCTTTCAGACGGCCTTTGTTGAACTGGGATATTCGGTTTTGAGGCTGGTGCGGTTTACTGCGCCGCAGTTTTTTCCAGTAATAGGAAAGTCTCGGCTTTGTTGCGCGGTCTTGCGCCTTGCCACAAGGTTTGCCAGCCCGAAGGTGCGCCGATATTGGCGGCTTGGCGGATGAGGCGGTAGCGACAGGACGGGTTGTCGGTCGTGGTTTTAATATGGCTGTATTGTGTCCACGCGATGCGTGTGCGCTGGTCTTGGCCGTCGATATTGATACATTCGAGGCCGTCTGAAAGCTGCTGTTTCAATTCGGAAGAAAGCGCGGCTTCCATTTGGTGCACTACCGGCGCATGGCTTTTGGCGGCGTTGAGCCACGGTAAAAACAGGGTCATCAGCAAGGCCCAGGCCAAAGTAACGCCAGCTGCCCAGTTGGTGACGGCTTGGCGGCCGCGGATGTTTTTACGCGTAATCGCCCAAAGCCATAACGGGGTAAACAGCAGGGCGACGGCCATCGGAATCGGGTCGATGTCGGGGATGTAATACGGGCTGAAATAGGCGGCGCGTTCGGCCAGTTTGGCAGGCCAGCCGTAGTTCATGGCGAAGAAGCCCAGCCACAGGAACACGGCAATCAAACCGAATGCCATGATGCCGAACCAGTTAATAAATGCCGCTGCGCCGCGACGCAGGCCGTCCAGTTGTGCTGCGCCGAGCAGGGCGAGCGGCGGCAGCAGCCAAACGAGGTTGTCTTGCAGGCGTTGCGGATTGATGGCGAGCAGGGCTGTCATGATAACCAGCCACGACAGGCTCAGAATGCCCCAGTTTTTATCGTGGATACGCGTGCGGCTGAGCGTCCATGCCGCCAGCGGCCAAGCAGGCAGGGCAAACCACAGCAGGTTTTTCAGATAATAGGGCAGGTTGAAGGCCGTCTGAATCTGATGGAAGCCGCCGAATACGCCTAAGGAATAATGGTTGAACCAAATATCAAACCATTCGGGATGGGTTCTGGATAAAACCAGCGGATACAGAATCAGCAGGGGCAGGGAAACGACGATGGCGCCAATCAGGGTCAGCAGATAGCGTTTGCTCTGCCAAGTGGGATGGAACGACAGGGCAAATGCTAAAAATATCATGGCCGCGGTCAGCAGATAGCCTGAGGAAAGGGAGAGTAAAACCCAGCCGCCGCACAACAGCAAAATGGCAATAATGACGCGGCGGCGTGCCAGTGAAAAACCGCACAGAATCAATCCAAATGCGGCAAAAGCGGCCGACATGGGATTGAGGAAGTGGGCGATGGGCAGCAAACCGATACTGCCGATAAGGATTAAGACAACGCTGCGACCGTGGTGTCTGCCGAGAAAGTTGAAACCGGCAAAACCGCAGGCGGTCAGTCCGACGGCGGTGAATACCACGCCGGCAAAGCGCGCGGCATCATAGGCATCGGCCGCCCAAGGCGAAAACAGGGTTTGGAATGCGGTTGCCGCCCACAAAAAAGCCGGGGAGATGGTAAAGTCGGGTTGGCCGAAGATTTGCGCAACCAGCAGGCTGCCGCCGTTTTTCATGGATTCGGAGGCGGTAAAGAGGGAGGGTTCGGCAGGGTTCCACAAGTCATGCGAGAACACGCCCGGCCACAGCCAGGCAAAGGCCATCAGCAGCAGAAGCCACGGTTTTTCATGGGTTTTTTGGGGGCGGCGCGGATCGGGCGGTGTGTAAGTCAGCATGGAAGGTCAAAAAACGGTTGGTTTGAATAGCAATGGTACAGGGTTTGACGGGTTTGCGCGATATGCCGGACCGGAGAGCTTTGTAAAATAATGCTTACGGCTCGTTTTTATCGGGTGTTTGGAATGATATGGCATTCGGTTGACGACAAAAAGCTCAGGCCGTCTGAAAGAAAGGTTTCAGACGGCCTGAATGCAAAAAAGACTGCACGAAGCAGTCTTTTTGACAAAGCGGCAATTAGCGTTTGAACAGGTTGCCGAATTTGTTGTTGAATTTGTCCACGCGACCGGTAGTGTCGACGATTTTTTGAGTACCGGTGTAGAAAGGGTGGCACAGAGAGCAAACCTCAACGTTGAAGCTATCTTTTTCCATTGCGGATTTGGTCACGAATTTGTTGCCGCAAGAGCAGGTAACGTTGATTTCGTGGTAGTTCGGGTGAATACCTTGTTTCATTTGATTTCCTTTCGATTAAGCGGGCACAGGGGTTTTGCCTGTACTTCAGTTAAGCGTGGGATTTTCGCTATTTTTGGCTGTTTCGTCAAGCGGATATTTTGCGTAGCGGGCAGTTTCGCAACAGGCGAGAACAGTTTAGAATAGAGTTTCAAACCAAATATTGTGTAATCGGGCTGTAATTCAACTGAAAAGAGGATGTAAAGCCTCTTCTAGATGTGAAACTTTAAGAAAAATAATAGTCTGATTAATATTTACGCTTTTACGAACAGGAGACGGAATCCATGCAAAAAAGGATATTGACGCGTATTTTGCGTGTCTGGGGAGGAATGTTGCCTCCGTCTTATTGCAAACCCTTCGGCCGGATTGCGCAAAAATTCCGCGCCGCTTTGGCTGCGTGCATTTCCCCAAACATCGGCAAAAACGTCAATATTGAAAAAGGCGGATATGTTTTTCCGGATACGGTAATCGGCGACAATTCGGGTATCGGCGTCAATTGCGAAATCTGCCACGGCCTGACCCTCGGCAAGAACGTGATGATGGGACCGGAATGCCTGTTTTATTCGACCAACCACAAATTCAACCCTGAAACCCGCCGCTTTGAAGGCTATACGGACATCCGTCCGATTGTGATTGAAGACGATGTCTGGATTGGTCGACGTGCGATTATCATGGGCGGCGTTACCATCGGCAAGGGCGCGGTAATCGGCGCAGGTTCGGTGGTTACCAAAGATGTGCCGCCTTATTGCGTGGCCGCGGGCAATCCTGCGGTTGTGAAGAAAAAGCTGTTGGATGAGCAAGAGCTCGCAGCAGAATAGCGTGAACGAAACCAAAAACAAAAGGCCGTCTGAATTTCAGACGGCCTTTTTTAATATTGATTAAGCGGCAATTTTTTCGCATTCTTTAATGCAGGCCAAGCAAGATTCGTAGCAGGCTTTGCATTCTGCGTGGTGGCCGGCGTGTTCTTTGCAGGCGGCGGAACATTGTTTGCAGGCTTCGATGCACACTTTCGCCAAAGACGGGGTCAGGCGTGAATTTTGGGCGGCGAGGTTTTGCAAGGTGCCGCACAGTGCCAGCATTTGATTGACGCCGGCTGCGCAGTCTTTCATGGAGGTATCGCCTTCGCTCAACAGGGCGATGCAGTGCGCCAGGCAGATTTGGCCGGCTTCAACGCAATGTGCGGCGGCTTTACGCGCGGCTTCGTAGGCACGGGGGGCGGAATGTGCGTGTTCGCCGTGGCCGGCATGGTGTGCATGGCCTGCGTGGTCGTGTGCACGGGCGAATGAGGCGGCTGCGGTGAGGGAGACGGCGGCTGCGCTGCCGATAAATTGACGACGGTTCATCATAGTTTCCTTTTTGCTTTGTAGAAATATCGGACGAATTATTTCATCCGTTATTAAAAGGTTATCATGTTATTCGTTTTTAAACAACGGGCCGTCTGAAGGTGTCGAGAACACGTTCAGACGGCCTGTCGTTGGATATGATATTTGTTAAATGAATCACAAATCGAATGGCTGAAATACGGGAAAGTGACTTTTTGCCGAGAAAATAGTCAGTTTATTCCGCTAACAATTCTTCCGGTTTGACTTTCTCGCCATACACGGGCAAGAGGGTTTTTTCATAGGCGGCTTTCAGACGGCCGTCTTTTTTCATGGCGGCGATTTCGCCGTTGACCCAGTTCAGGAGGTCGGTGTTGCCTTTTTGAACAGCCGGGGCGATGAATTCGGCAGGGCCGAGGTTGCCGATGGCGACTTCAAAATTCGGGTTTTCTTTTGCCCATGCCCACAGCAGGGCGTTGTCGTGGGCGAGTGCTACGCCGCGACCGTCTTTCAGTGCGTCGAAGGTTTCGGTATTTTGGTCGAATTTCAGCAGTTTGACTTCAGGATGGCTTTTGGTGAAGAAGGCGTCGGCGGTGGTGCCTTTGTTGACCAGCAGGGTTTGGTCTTTCAATTGCGCAACGTCGGTAATCGGTTTGTCTTTTGGGGAAACCACACCCAAGGCCACTTTCATGTAAGGATCGGCGAAATCGACGGCTTCGGCGCGTTCGGGTGTTTTGGTGAAGTTGGCGAGGATGAGGTCGACTTTGCCGGAACGGACGTATTCGACACGGTTTGCGGCCTCGGTCAGGACGAATTCGACTTTGTCGGGGCTGCCGAGCAGGTCTTTGGCCAGGTCTTTGGCGATTTCAACGTCAAAGCCTTGGTTTTTGCCGTTGGCGTCAACATAGCCGAACGGAGGCTTGTCGCCGAATACGCCGATACGGATGACGCCTTTTTCTTTGATGGCGGCAACGGTTGCCGCGCCGCTGCTTTGTGAAGATTGGGCATCGCCGGAGCCGCCTCCGCAAGCAGTCAGGCCGACGGCGATGGCGGCGGAGGCGAGGAGGGCTTTAAATTTGGCGTTCAATTGCATGAGTGTTTCCTTTTCAAATGTTTGGTTGAAAGTGGAGGCCGTCTGAAAAAGGGTTGGACGGCCTGAAAATAAAATCAGTAGTCCATGCCTGCCAAGAATTGGCGGGCGCGTTCGCTTTTGGGGGCGGAGAAGAAGGTCTCGGGGTCGGTCGATTCGACGATGCCGCCTTTGTCCATGAAGACGATGCGGTCGGCAACTTTGCGGGCAAACCCCATTTCATGTGTTACGATGAGCATGCTCATGCCTTCATGGGCGAGTTCTAAAACCACTTCCAAGACCTCGCGCACCATTTCGGGGTCGAGTGCGGCGGTGATTTCGTCCAGCAGGATGACTTCCGGATTCAGGCACAGGGCGCGGACAATGGCGATGCGTTGTTTCTGTCCGCCGGAGAGTTCGCGCGGATAGGCGTTTTTGCGGTCGAGCAGGCCGACGCGTTCCAACAGTTTGTCAGCTTGTGCCTCTGCTTCGGCACGGTTGCGGTTTTGTACTTTCACCGGGCCTAAGAGGATGTTTTCGATGACGGTCATGTGGGCAAACAGTTCATAGCTTTGAAAAACCATGCCGACTTTTTGCCGGGCGGTTTGCCAGGAAACGTCTTTGCCGAATTCGCCGACCCCATCCATCACGATGCTGCCGCCTTGGTGCGGCTCCAAACCGTTGACGCAGCGCAGGAGGGTGGATTTGCCGCAGCCGGACGGGCCCAGCAGTACGATGACTTCGCCTTTTTCCAAGTCCAAGTCTAAGGATTGAATGGCGGTTACGTTGCCGTATTGTTTGTGCAGGTTGCGGATGCTCAGTAAAGCCATGTCAGTGTTCCCATTTTTGTTCAAGTTTTGCCGCCAGCAGCGACAGCGGCCAGCAACAGAAGAAATACAGCATAAAAATCAGGCCGTAAACCCAAAATGAAGCATTGGGTTGCGTCAGCAGCGAGTTTTCGATGATTTGCTGGCCGACTTTGACGACTTCGATGACGCCGATAAGGGAGGCGAGCGAGCTGGTTTTGATCATGCGCGTAAACAGATTGACGGCGCCGGGCAATACGCGGCGGATGCTTTGCGGCAGCTCGATGTAGCGGAATACCTGCCCGCGGCTCAAACCGAGTGCCAGGCCAGATTCGACCTGGTGTTTTTCAATCGATTCCAATGCGCCGCGGACCAAATCGCCCATTTCGGCGATGCCCCACATGGTAAATACCCAGACGCAGACCCAAAATCCGTCGATGTGGATGCCTGTCCAGACGGATAGGCCGAAATACAGGCCGAACAGCCACACCAAAATCGGCACGATTCGGATGGTTTCGAGATAAAACCGTCCGATAAAGCGGATGAGCCGGTTGGGCGAACGTAAAACCAAGCCGAACAGCGTACCCAATACGCAGGAGGCGGCAACGGAGGCCAGGGAAATCTGCGCCGTCAGCAACAGGCCTTCGCCCAAGCGTGCCGCGTTTTGTCCTTCAAACAGCCAGTCAAACACCATATTTTGCACTCCGTACGCGGTTTTCGGCCCAGCGCGCCAGAAGCGAAACGGGCAGAAGGATGATCAGGTAGCTGGCAAACAGCAGGAACAAGGCTTCGTTGGTTTTGTAGTCCATGCCGATGATGTCTTTGGTAACGAACAGCAATTCCGCAATGCCGACCGCGCTGACGATAGATGTTTCTTTCATCAAAAACAATACGTTTGCGCTGATGGCGGGAACGGCGACCGCCCATGCCTGAGGCAATTCGACATAGCGGAACACTTGAAAGCGGCTCAAACCGATGGCCTTGCCCGCTTCGATCTGCCCTTTGGGGACGGCCAGAATACCGGCACGGATGGCTTCCGCCATGTAGCTTGCGCCCAAGAAAACCAGTGCGATTACGCCGCAGGTAAAACCGTCCCATTTAATGCCCATTTTCGGCAGGCCGTAATACAGGAAAAACAATTGGATCAGCAGGGGCGTATTGCGCGACAGCTCGATATAGGCGCGTGCCAATGCGTAGAAGGGGCGGATGCGGTATGCCGTAACCACAGCAACGGGCAGGCCGAACAGCAACGACAAAACGACGCCATATACCGACAATTCCAGCGTCAGCTTTGCCGCATCGACGAATTTGGGGATGGCATCGATCAGATAAGACCAGTTCATCAGAGTCAGACAATCAGCATGATAAAGGCAGTATTTTAACGGGTTTGTAAGGGAGTGTTAAATAATGGATAGGAATATCGATTGTGGATAAAACACAAAAAATGGAATAAGGCAAAGGCCGTCTGAAACGTTTCAGACGGCCTTGAAATGCCAAGGTTTCCGCATCAGGCGGCAGCCGCTTTCCGTTCATGAATCAGTAAATTCAACAGGGCGGCCGCACCTGCCAAGACTGCGTCGGCGTACCACATCCAGCCGTAATCGTTGAAGCGCGTGATGACGATGCCGCCGATGTACGAACCCAAAAAGCCGCCGATTTGGTGGCTCAACATGGTCAACCCGAAGAGGGTGGCCAAGTAGCGCGTGCCGAAAAGTTTGCCGGTGATGGCGGCGGTGGGGGCGACGGTTGCCAACCAAGTGAAACCGAGTCCGGCGGCGAAAAGATAGAAGTTCAAATCGGTTTTAGGTGCGGCCAGATAAATCAATATCATGGCGACACGCGAAGCATATAAACCGAAGAGGACGTATTTGCCCAAAAATCTGCCGGTACACCAGCCTGAAAAAATACAGCCGGCGATGTTTGCCAAACCAATAATGGCAATAGAGGTCGAAGCGACCGTAGCAGGGAGGCCGCAAAGTGAAATTTCGGTCGGCAGATGAGTAACCAAAAAGGCGATGTGGAAACCGCAGGTAAAGAAACCCAAATGCAGCAAGATATAGCTGCGGTTGGCGAAAGCCTTGCAGATGGCCTGCTTCAGGGTTTGGCCGTCATCGTCGGTATGGACGGTATGAGCAGCATGTTTGCCGCCGGCCAACCACCAAGAAATCGGCAAAATCAAGATGGCTATGACTGCCCAAACATAAAATGTCCCCGTCCAGCCGACGTGGGGCAGGGCAATCAAACCTTGAACCAGCGGCGCGAACAAAAATTGCCCTGCGGACCCGCCTGCATTGACCAAGCCGGAAGCCAAGCCGCGCCGATGAAGCGGCGTTTTGGCAGCGACCTGTCCCATAATGATGGAAAATCCGCCCGAGCCCGTACCGAATGCCAACAATAAACCTATACCCAGCATCAGCCCCCAATAAGTTGGCATTTGCGGCACCATCAGACAGGCGGCAATCAACAGAACTGTACCGCCGGCTAAAACCTTAAACGCGCCGAAACGGTCGGCCAACGCGCCCGACAAGGGTTGCGATATGCCCCACATCAATTGGAAAACGGCAATAATCAGGCTGAACTGGGTCATGCTCAACTCGGTCGAGTTGACGACGGGCAGGACAAAAAGCCCTAAAGTCATCCTCATGCCGATGGTAATCAGCAGAATGGAGGCGGCAGCGGCAATCAGCAGCCACAAATTGGGTAGTTTGGCAGAAGAATCGGTCATGATGTTTGTGTGTGTAAGGGGCAGGGAATAAAAGCTATTTCTGCCGCTATATGATTTATTTGATTTCTCGGCGGGCCGATATATAAACGCGCGATTCTAGCATTGGGCAAGAAACGGCATAAATAACCGTTGGTTCTTTGGATATGGTAAAAAAGTGATATGGCTTGAGGATGAGTAGAGAATGAAGCGGCCAAATATTCTTTGTTTGGTACTGACGGAGCAAGCAAATACCGTTGAATTTTCGTTTGAGAAGAAAGGCCGTCTGAAAAGTTTCAGACGGCCTTTGTTTGACTGACTTACATCAGATGATTTCCAAAATGAAATACTGACGCAGTTTTTCGTACACATTATTTTGTACGTTGATACAACCATTGGTTATGATGCGATCGGCCACATTGGGAGAAGCGATGCGTTCCATGCGCCTTTCCTGCGGCTTGAGCGTCCATACCCTGTGTAACGCAAACAGAAAGTCATTTTCTTCTTTGAAGCCGATAACCTCGCCACCGTAACCCGGTTTGCTGGTCATCATCGGCGTCATATTGAATTTGCCTTTCGGTGTGGTCTTACCGATCAATACCGGATGGCACTGACCGTCATCGGCAAAGCAAAGCTCCGCCTTGGCTGTATTGACCACGACTTTTTTGCGTTGGATATAGTCGCTGACAGCATCGGCAGCGGCCAAAGAATTCAGGCCTGCTGCCAAGGCTATACCCAATAGGATCCGTTTCAAATTTGTCCTTATTGACGGATGCGTTTAGGAGCTTCTTTAATGATCTCGCGGATGATCACTTGAGGCTCTTGTTTAGGTGCAGGAGGAGGACATACGGCATCTTTAGGGAATACCGGATTCCAGAAGAAGCTGCGTGCAAATTTGTCTTTGTCGAAGATCACTTTGTATTGGCAAGTAGTGATGCCTTCAACGCCGGAAGTGTTTTCAGGGTCAACGCCTACGCCTGGGGTGTAGAAGTGGAACAGGTAGTCCCATTCACGCACGCCGACCATGCCTTCGTCGTAGTGAGGACGGCCAAGGATTTTGTAGATGTCGTCTTTGGTCAGGCCGGGACGCATTTGATCCAACTCGTCAAAAGTCGGGAATGTACCGCGGTCTTTGTTGAAGGTCAGGGAGTAAGGTTTAGGGAAGCGTGGCTCGTCGGTAGTGCCTTCAGGAGTGATTTTGCTCTTAGTAGCACAGGCGGCCAGCAGGCCGGTAGCCAGCAGGGCAAAGCCCACTTTTGCGATTTTTTTCATGTGATAATCCTTTTATTGATTTTACTGGCCGAACTTTTCAGACGGCCTGTTAGTGCCGGCAGCGAGTTTGCCGGTTTACCCAAATAATGTTGTGCTTCTTAAAGATGTACCCGACGGTTTGACAAACAGAACATCGGCACATTCCGGCAGGGCATTGCGCCTTATCTCCGTTGTATCCGCCTGAATCGGCAGAACCGTTCAGACGGCCTGACTGACATTTATTGTCACTTTGTAACAATTTCACTGCGAGTAAGGCTTGGGGTTTGGAGATGTCCGGTTTTCGATAAATCAGGTTGTATTGCGTAATACCTTGTTATCTTTGTGCTTTAGTTCATTTTGGCATTTGCCGGAGATTAGGTACTTAATCTTTCGGGTGTTATCCCTGCAAATTGTATGCCAGTTTTCCTTTATACGCATAATCTGTGTATGCCAGAATGTTGGCTTTATACAACATTCATATTAACGAACCAGAAACGGATTGTACCTTTTCTCATGCCCGATGCTGGTCATGCGACCGTGTCCGGTGATAACTTGTGTGTTTTCGGGCAGGGTTAATAGTTTAGCGCAGATATTGTTTATGAGGTCATCATGATTGCCGCGCGGAAAATCTGTGCGACCAACGGTCTCATAAAACAAAACATCGCCTGCGACTAAAAGCCCGTTTTCGGCGTTGTAAAAAACGACTTGGCCGGGGGTGTGGCCGGGAATGTGGAGGACTTGGAAGCTGTGGTTGCCGACCTTGAGCGTTTCCCCTTCTTCCAGCCAGCGTGTCGGCGTGAATGACGGAGAAACGGGGAAACCGTATTGCGCCGTTGTTTGCGGAAGGGCTTGGAGCAGGAATTCGTCGTCTTTGTGCGGGCCGAAGACGGGTACGTCGCAGGTTTTCAAAAGCTCAACCACGCCGCCTGCGTGGTCAAGATGGCCGTGGGTCAGCCAAATGGCGGTCAGCTTGAGGCCTTTGTTTTGGGCTTGTTGCAATAAATAGGGTACGTCGCCACCGACATCGGTCAACACGGCTTCTTTGGTTTCGTCATCCCAAATCAGCGTGCAGTTTTGACGGAAGGGGGTAACGGCGTTGATTTCAAATTGGAGTGCCATGAGTGTTCCTGGGAAAGGCTTATTTAATGTTGTTTACGTTTCAGACGGCCTTTGGTCTATTTAGAATCTAGGCATTGAGCAGGCTTCGTTTACAACGATTTTGCATTTAAGAGCACCAGCTGCATTACATTTATTTAAAGCTTTAGGTTCAGCAAGACCGGGAGCTTCCATACCATAAAATGTTTTTAATTTTTTTCCGGATGTTCCTTGAGCTACTGCAACGCAGCCGTTTCTGACTGAAGCTGCTATAACACAGGGGGCATTGCTTCCTCCTCGTTCACAGGTCCTGATGGCTTCCTTTTCAGCTTCGGCACGAGAATCCATATCGAGTGCACCACCTGAAATACCCGTTTTAATATTAACTGCCAGTGCCAAATATTTTGAAGGAACATCAATATTGATAATTTTGGGTTGAGTGGAACCGCTATTGGAAGATTGGGGTCTTCCAACGTTATATAGAATCTGTCGGCCAGAGCTATCAATAATACGGCAGGTTCCAGTCGCAGGTTGGTATTCTCCACCGCAGCCATTGGCGTAAACATTAAGGCTTGCCAGCCCCAATAACACAAAAAGCATTTTTTTCATTTCAAATCCAATCTATTAGTTACTTAAATCTTTGTCAGTTGATGCACGTCGTCATTTATAAGGTTTCCAATACGTCAGGCAATTCGGCCAAGCTGTTGAGCATGGCGACATGGGGCATGGCGGAAAGTTGTTGGGCGGTGTGCGCGCCGGTGGTAACGGCGATGGCGCGGATTTTGGCGTTGGCGGCCATTTCTAGGTCATGGGTGGTGTCGCCGACGACGACGGCCTCTTCCGGCTCAACACCCAGTCGGTCGCAGAGGGCGAGTACCATATCGGGCGCGGGTTTGGACGGATATTCGCTAGCGCAGGCGGTTTCCAGCCAGAAGGCTTGGGTGCCGGTTTGCTCGATGGACCTATCCAGTCCGCTGCGGCCTTTGCCGGTCGCTACGGCAAGCCAATAGCCTTGTTGCTTCAGGCGTTGCAGGCAGGGCAGGGCTTCGGGGAACAGGGTCATGTTGCGGTTGTTGGGATTGAGGTAGTGCGCGGCATAGGTCTCAATCAGGGTTTCCTGAACGTGTTCGCTGACGTTGTGGGCAAGGCGGCGGATGATGCCGGAGAGGCTGTATCCGATGAGCGGACGGATTTGGTCGGCTTCGGGAACGGGCAGACCGCAATCGGCAAAGCTTTGTTGGAAGGTGTGGATGATGGGGTTGGTGGTGTCGGCAAGCGTGCCGTCCCAGTCGAAAATGATGAGTTTGGGTTTCATGGGTTTCCTTTCAGACGGCCTTTTCCTGATTTTCCAACATTAAAACAAATTGCGCCAATTCTTGCGGCAGGGGCGCTTTCAGAATCAGTTTTTCGCCGGTCAGCGGATGGGCGAGGTGCAGCTCGGAGGCGTGCAGGAACATTCTTTTCAAACCGAGTTTCTGCAGGCGTTTGTTGGCTTGATAGTCGCCGTAGCGTTCGTCGCCGGCAATGGGGCAGTTTTGTGATTGCAGGTGGACGCGGATTTGGTGGGTGCGGCCGGTTTTTAGGGTGGCTTCGACAAAGGTCAGGTCGGACAGGCCGACTTGGTGCAAAAGGCCGTCTGAAAAACGGTTTAACACGCGGAAGATGGTGTGGGCGGATTGGCCGTCTTCGCTGACGCGCACCATTTTTTCGCCTTGTGCGCCGGTGTATTTGAACAGGGGGAGCTTGACGTGGAAGCGGTCGTTCGGCAGCCTGCCGACACCCAGCGCGAGATAGATTTTTTTCGGATGGTCGTTGCGGATGGCTTCGTGCAGTTTCACCAAGGCGCTGCGTTTTTTGGCAATCATCAAAAGGCCGCTGGTGTCTTTGTCGAGGCGGTGGACGAGTTCGAGATAACGCGCTTCGGGACGGGCACGGCGGATTTGTTCGATGACGCCGAAGCTCACGCCGCTGCCGCCGTGAACGGCAACGCCGGATGGTTTGTTGATGACCAAAAGCGCATCGTCTTCGTAAATGATGTCAAATTCGCGTGCAGGCGCGGCCTGGCTTTCAGACGGCCTTTGTTTTTCGGCGGTGCGTATCGGCGGAATGCGGACGGTATCGCCTGCCTGAATGCGGTTGTCGGGTTTGCAGCGTTTTTTGTTCAGCCGCACTTCGCCGGCGCGGATGATGCGGTGGATATGGCTTTTCGGGACGCCTTTGAGGATTTTTATCAGATAGTTATCAAGGCGTTGGCCTTCCTCGTGTTCGGCAACGGCAATCAGGCTGACTGAATCTTTGCGTATTGCGTGCATTTTCTCTATAATCCCAAACGTCCGTTTCGGGACCCGAACCTGCCGTCGCAGGCCGTCTGAAACGGATTTATTGTTAAAACGAGATTTTATATTAAAAACGCACTCCGCAAAGCATTTCCTTGTGTTTGTTCAAAGCCGGCAAACGCAATCCCGTAATTAAGTTTGAGTTGAACTTGCCGTCCGGCCGGGCGTAAGACGCAATCCGCGCAGTACCGTCCGAAATTATCGGCGCTACGATAATAAGAAGATGTAGGCTGCCTTATTTTGTCCGAAGCATCAGCATTCGGACGGCAGCGGAACCATCAACCTTTCCGCCGCATTGTTCTTTATTTCCTTCTTTATCCGAATCCGTCCGCACATGGCTTGAGTTCAAGCATGCAACCTTGCGGATTTCAAATCAAAAACTGGTTACACAGGGGTTCCCCCATCTTGCCTTTGCAGAGTGCCAACCGGACAGACAGGCCGTCTGAAAAAGATATTCACAAATCAAACGGCCGCTGTTCACGAGGTGACTATGAAAAGAATGTTATTCAACGCAACGCAGGCCGAAGAGCTGCGCGTTGCCATTGTCGATGGCCAAAACCTTTTGGACTTGGACATCGAAACGCTGGGCAAAGAACAGCGTAAAGGCAATATCTACAAAGGTATCATTACCCGCATCGAGCCGTCGCTGGAAGCGTGTTTCGTCGATTACGGAACCGACCGCCACGGCTTTTTGCCGTTTAAGGAAGTGTCGCGCTCATATTTCCGCGACTACGAAGGCGGCAGGGCGCGTATTCAAGACGTGCTCAAAGAAGGCATGGAAGTCATCGTCCAAGTCGAAAAAGACGAGCGCGGCAACAAAGGCGCGGCGCTGACTACCTTCATCAGCCTGGCCGGCCGCTATTTGGTATTGATGCCGAACAATCCGCGCGGCGGCGGCGTATCCCGCCGTATCGAAGGCGAAGAGCGCCAAGAGTTGAAAGCCGCCATGGCAGAACTCGACATTCCGAACGGCATGAGCATCATCGCCCGCACCGCCGGCATCGGCCGCAGCGCGGAAGAGTTGGAATGGGACTTGAACTACCTCAAACAGCTCTGGCAAGCCATTGAAGAAGCAGGCAAAGCGCATCATGACCCTTACCTGCTCTTTATGGAAAGCTCGCTGCTGATTCGTGCGATTCGCGACTATTTCCGTCCCGACATCGGCGAGATTTTGGTGGACAATCAAGAAGTTTACGACCAAGTTGCCGAGTTCATGAGCTACGTCATGCCGAGCAATGTAGGCCGTCTGAAACTCTATCAAGACCACACGCCGCTGTTCTCCCGTTTCCAAATCGAACACCAAATCGAAAGTGCGTTCTCACGCAGCGTCAGCCTGCCTTCCGGCGGCGCGATTGTGATCGACCATACCGAAGCCCTGGTTTCCATCGACGTCAACTCTGCGCGTGCCACACGCGGCTCGGATATTGAAGACACCGCGTTCAAAACCAATATGGAAGCCGCCGAAGAGGTCGCCCGTCAAATGCGCCTGCGCGACTTGGGCGGTTTGGTCGTCATCGACTTCATCGATATGGAAAATCCGAAACACCAACGCGATGTTGAAAACGTCCTGCGCGACGCGCTCAAAAAAGACCGCGCACGCGTGCAAATGGGCAAACTTTCGCGTTTCGGCCTTTTGGAGTTGAGCCGCCAACGTTTGAAACCGGCTCTGGGAGAAAGCAGCCATGTTGCGTGTCCGCGCTGTGCCGGTACCGGCGTTATCCGCGGTATCGAATCCACCGCCCTGCACGTTTTGCGCATCATTCAAGAAGAAGCAATGAAAGACAACACCGGCGAAGTACGCGCACAGGTGCCTGTCGATGTCGCCACCTTCCTGTTGAACGAAAAACGCGCCGAGCTGTTTGCGATGGAAGAACGTTTGGATGTGAACGTCGTCCTGATTCCAAACATCCACTTGGAAAATCCGCACTACGAAATCAACCGCATCCGCATCGATGACGTAGAAGAAGACGGCGAACCGAGCTACAAACGCGTTGCCGAGCCGGAAGAAGACGAATCCGCCAAACCTTTCGGCAGCGAAAAAGCCAAAGCTTCCCGTCCTGAGCCTGCCGTCAAAGGCGTGCGCCATACCCAGCCTGCACCGACTGTCGCCCCTGAGAAAAAAGCCTCTTGGTGGGACAGCTTCAAAGCCTGGTTGAAACGCATTTTCGGCGGCGAGCCTGCACCTGCGGCAGTTGCTCAAGAGCCTGCCGAAAAACGCACTACAACCAACCGCAGCCAAAACAGCAACCGCCGTTCAAACAGCCGCCGTCAAAATCCACGCCGCAACAACAAAAACGACGGCAGCAAAGTTGAAGTGCGCGAAGTGAATGCCGAAGCTGCCGAGAGCAAGTTTGAAGAAAACAAATCAAGCGAAAGCCGCAACGACGAGCGTAAAGAAAGCCGCCGCAGCCGCAACCGCAACAACCGCCGCGATGAGCGCAACAACGAGCGTAACCGTGTTGAGGAAACGGTTGAAGACGTAAACGTTCAAGAAGTGGCCGCACTGGCTGAGATGCCGTCTGAAAACCAAGCGGAACAAAACGGCAATAAACGCCGCCGCAACAACGGCCGTAACGAGCGCAACCGTAACCAATATGCGGAAAACCGTGTTGAGGACGTGAACGTTCAAGCCGATGGCGAACAGGCGCAAGTCGAAGCGGACGACAACGCCCGCAGCGAAGAGGGTGTGAAAAACAACGGCCGTCAAGGACGCGACTGCAACAACCGTCAGCGCAACAACCGTCAGCGCAACAACCGCAACGACCGCCGTTCCAACAGCAAAAAACGCAATATTCCGTCTTCAGCAAAAATCGAGCAATACCTGAACATTACCGATACCGCCGACAAAGTTCTCTTTGCTGTGGCGCATGTTTTGGGTTTGAACGAAACGGTTGAAGCTGCAAATGCGACATTGTCTTCTGAAAGCGATCAAGCCGAGCCGCTGGTGATTGTAGTATCCGAGCCTGAAGTGACCAGCGCAGAGCCATTCGTATTTGCGATTGAAAGCGAAGACGAGCCTGCCGTAGCGCAAACTGAAGGCGCTGATGCCGAACAAGCCCTGCTTGCTTCTGCAGTCAGCAATGTCAAAGAAGCCATTGCTGCGGTATTGTCTCCAAATGCAACGGCTACTGTTGCATCGGTTGAAGCACCAGCCGAAACTGTTGTCACACAAACTGAAGCCGTAGCTGAAGCAGCGCCTGTCGCAATCGTTGTGCCTGAGAGCTTGGGCGATTTGATCTTCGTTGAAACCGATCCGCAAGCCGTTGCCGCTTTTGCCGCGCAGCCACAACCTGAACCGGTTGCTAAAACACGCCGTTCGGATGTGCCTAAAGTAGAAGTGGAAGACACAGCAGTCGAAATGATTTTGGTGGAAACACGCAAAGACTAAGATTGGTTTTCCAGTTAAAAGCCCGATGTTGAACGCATCGGGCTTTTTTACAGGAGAAGTGCTACGACTATAGGGAATAGTTAAGAAAAGGAAATTTCTTTTGAGGAGAGTGAGAAGTATGAAGCATCAAGAAGTTGGAGTTATCGATATTTAAAGGTCAGAATCATTGCTACCTTGAAAGACTTAGCCTTTACATAGGGTTGGTCCTGTATAAAAAATAAGATCATGGAAGTATGAATATGAAGTTAAGATATTTTGAATTAGATAGACCTTATGTGGAAAATCGCCAAAGGATCGAGGAGTTGATGGACTCAGCTTCATTAAGATACGAGGAGGCCAGGATAGAGGACTACAATCAAAATTGGAAATGCCGTAGAAAAGCGTTTGTATATGAATCGAAGTGTATGACATCTATGTTGGAGCGACTCTTCAAGCCTGTTCCAACTAAGGATTGTTGGAAAATCATCATAGAATGCATGGATAAGGTCTGCAATCCTTGTATCATAAACTTACTTGGTGTCTATACTGTTCAGGTTCCATTTGATTTTTGTACCTATGAAGCTTTAGATCCTGTTGATAAGAAAAAGATGCTCTTGGCTGCCTTAGTCGAAGGGGCAAACCGTGTATTTCATAAGCTTTCTATTCCATTCTGCTTACTTGGGGATGTAGTGAATGAAATAGAGAGAAACCATTATGAAAATAGTTGGGTATGGAAAAAGAAGAAGATTCAATCCACCACTTTTTCCATTCAAGTGGAACATCAGATCGATAAAGTTGACTTGTTTTGGAATATTGAAAATAAAGACAAGAGTATTCGTCATTTGATTAAAACCTGTCCTGCTCATGAAATGGATTATGGCGTTTACCTTGGTAAATTAGAGGTAAATGATAATTTCCTTTATCTATTGGGTAAAAATAATGAGGTCGTAAGCAAGGTTTCTATAAATAAATGAAGGATAGCTGCTTGTAGTTTTTCTTAAACAGCCAACTATGTCAGAGCGATAGAGTTAGAAAAGGCCGTCTGAAATGGTTTCAGACGGCCTTGGTTTGTGTGTGTATGTTTAGGTATTGTGATTAGTTTTTGTTCAGAGAGTCACGGATTTCGCGCAACAACAGAACTTCTTCGCTAGGCTCTGCTGGTGCTTCTTCAGCAGGAGCTTCGGCTTTTTTCACAGAGTTGATGGCTTTAACCACGCAGAAGATGGCAGCGGCGATGATCAGGAAGCTGATTACAGTGTTGATGAACAGACCGATGTTCAGGGTAACGGCACCGGCTGCTTGAGCGGCCGCCAGGTTAGCGTAACCGGCTTCAGGAGCGGCTTGTGCGCCGTCTTTCAGCGTGATGAACAGGTTGGAGAAATCAACGCCACCGATCAACAGACCGATAGGAGGCATGATTACATCGTCAACTAATGATTTGACGATGCCGCTGAATGCTGTACCGACAACCATACCGACTGCGAGGTCGACAACGTTGCCACGCATAATAAATTCTTTAAATTCTGAAGCGATTGACATAATTAATCTCCTGTATGTGTTTGAGTCAAAATCAGATGTGATTCAATAAATCGGCAGGCATATTAACGCTTTATCGGTTAAGAAAAATTCATTAATGTTAAATTTTGTATTTTATGCCAAAAATGTCCTGCTTCTATGCCTTCTGTATGAAAAACAGGCCGTCTGAAATTTTTCTGTTACTTTTTTACACTTTTTATCAGCGGCTAAGTATCAGATAACATGAATGTTATCTTTAGAATCAATGCTCTACCTTGCCTTTTAAATGAGATGAAATGATAATGTTGTAATGTTATTAACATAATGTGCCAAAGCATACGGCAATCATATTTCCTACGTGTATTTGAATTTCAGACGGCCTTATCGATTATGCAGTCATTCAAACCATAATGTAATGGCCATAAAAAACGCACTTTCATGATGAAAGTGCGTTTGGTGTGAAAACTGTTTAGTTCTCTTCGTCGTTCAGTGCGTTGATGCTGTAACCGCCGTCAACGTACGTAATCTCGCCGGTGATGCCGGAAGCGAGGTCGGACAGCAGGAAGGCGGCTGTGTTACCGACTTCTTCAGTGGTAACGTTGCGACCCAATGGGTTGTGGGAAGCGACGTGGCCCAAGAGTTTGCTGAGATCGGCGATGCCGGAAGCGGCCAGGGTTTTGATCGGGCCTGCGGAGATGCCGTTGCAGCGGATGCCTTCTTTGCCCAGGCAGGCGGCAGTGAAGCGGATGCCGGCTTCGAGGCTGGCTTTGGCCATGCCCATAACGTTGTAGTTAGGAATGGCACGAACGGCGCCCAAGTAGCTCAGTGCAACGATTGCGGCGTTGCGGCCCTGCATCATCGGACGGGCGGCTTTTGCCAGCGCAGGCAGGCTGTATGCGGAGATTTCGTGAGCGGTGTTGAATGCTTCGCGGCTGATGCTGTCGAGGAAGTCGCCGCTCAAAGCTTCTTTAGGGGCGAAGCCGATGGAGTGAACCAAGCCGTCCAAGCCGTCCCAGTGTTTGCCCAAGTCAACGAAAACTTGGTTGATTTCGTCGTCGCTGGCAACGTCGCAGCGGAACACGAGTTCGGAGCCGAGTTCGGCCGCCATTTTACGGACGCGCTCTTCCAGTTTGTCGACAACATAAGTAAATGCCAATTCCGCGCCTTGTTCGCGGCAGGCTTTGGCGATGCCGTAAGCGATGGAACGCTCGGAGATCATGCCGGTAATCAGAATTTTTTTGCCTTGCAAAAAGCCCATTTTCTTATCCTTTAGCAGTGGTATTGCGGTTGCATTAAACGGCGCATTATAGCAAAAACCGCTGTTTCGGTATAGAAAAAAACGGATAACCCTTTGTCTTGCCTCAAATAGGGATAAGGTTTTCTGTCAAGGCCGTCTGAAACCTGACGGAACGGCGGCAAAACGTTATACTTGATAGTCTTAATGACCGATGTTTCAGGAGTGAACCATGCCCGAGCAAAAACGCATTCTTTGCCGAGAACTCAGCCTGTTGGCGTTTAACCGCCGTGTACTGGCTCAGGCGCAGGATACGAAAGTTCCTTTGTTGGAGCGTTTGCGTTTTTTGTGCATCGTGTCTTCCAATTTGGACGAATTTTTTGAAGTCCGCATGGCGTGGTTGAAACGCGAAAACAAACTGCGTCCGCATCAGCCGCTCGACAACGGAAAAACCGCGGCCGAAACCATCGAAGCGGTGGCGAAAGAGGCGCAGGCTCTGATCCGCGAGCAGTACGACCTGTTTAACAAAGTATTGCAGCCTGCACTCAGCCGCGCTGGCATTCATTTCTATCGCCGCCACAAATGGACGGCCGCGCAGAAAAAATGGATTGAAAACTATTTTGACAACGAGCTTTTGCCCATTCTCACCCCCATCGGCCTTGATCCGTCACACCCGTTCCCGCGCCCGTTAAACAAATCGCTCAACTTCGCCGTCGAACTCGAAGGCACAGATGCGTTCGGCCGTCCGTCAGGAATGGCAATTGTGCAGGCACCGCGCATTTTGCCGCGCGTCGTCCCCATGCCGTCTGAAATTTGCGGCGGCGACGCAGGCTTTGTGTTCTTATCGTCTATTTTGCACGCCCATGTCGGTAAACTTTTCCCCGGCATGAAAGTGAAGGGTTGCCATCAATTCCGCCTCACGCGCGACAGCGATTTGACGGTGGATGAGGAAGATTTGAAAAACCTGCGCGCCGCGATTCAAAACGAATTGCACGACCGCGAATACGGCGACGGCGTGCGCTTGGAAGTGGCGGATACTTGCCCGGCATACATTCACGATTTCCTGCTCGCCCAGTTCAAACTGACTTCTACCGAGCTGTATCAGGTCAAAGGGCCGGTCAATTTGGTGCGCCTTAATGCCGTTCCCGATTTGGTGGACAGGCCAGATTTGAAGTTTCCGCCGCGCAATGCAGGCCGTCTGAAAGCCTTGCGCAAAAATGGCTCCGTGTTCAAACTGGTCAAACAGTCGCCGATTTTGCTGCACCATCCGTATCAGTCGTTTGATCCGGTTGTCCAAATGATACGCGAGGCTGCGGCCGATCCGGATGTATTGGCCGTCAAAATGACCATCTACCGCACCGGCAGCAATTCCGAGCTTGTGCGCGCATTGATGAAGGCCGCGCTGGCGGGTAAACAAGTTACCGTCGTGGTCGAACTGATGGCGCGTTTTGACGAAGCCAACAACGTCAACTGGGCGAAGCAGCTGGAAGAGGCGGGCGCGCACGTCGTGTACGGCGTATTCGGCTACAAAGTCCATGCCAAAATGGCTTTGGTTATCCGTCGCGAAGACGGCGTGCTCAAGCGTTATGCCCACCTCGGTACCGGCAACTACCACCAAGGCACATCGCGCATTTACACCGACTTCGGCATCATTACCGCCGACGAACAAATCACTGCCGATGTGAACATTCTGTTTATGGAAATCACAGGCTTGGGCAAGCCGGGCCGTCTGAACAAGCTCTATCAAAGCCCGTTTACCCTGCACAAAATGGTCATCGACCGCATCAAGCAGGAAACAGAACACGCCAAAGCCGGTAAACCGGCACGGATTACCGCCAAGATGAATTCACTCATCGAGCCGAGTGTGATTGATGCGCTGTATCAAGCCAGCGCGGCAGGCGTGCAAATCGACCTGATTGTGCGCGGTATGTGTACCTTGCGCCCGGGTGTCAAAGGCTTGTCCGAAAACATCCGCGTCCGCTCCATCATCGGCCGCCAACTCGAACACTCGCGCGTGTATTGCTTCCATAACAATGGTGCAGACGATACCTTTATCTCCAGCGCCGACTGGATGGGTCGCAACTTCTTCCGCCGCATTGAAGTCGCCACGCCGATTACCACGCCCGAACTCAAAGAGCGCGTGATCCGCGAAGGCTTGGAAATGGCTTTGGAAGACAATACCCAGGCTTGGCTGATGCAGCCTGACGGCAGCTATGTCCGCACCCAGCCGAAAGACGGCGAGCCTGCGTTTGGTTTGCAGGAAGGTTTGTGGAAAATATACGGGCGTTGAGTTGAATCATACTTAGGCCGTCTGAAACGCAGGTTTCAGACGGCCTTTTTGATTTTGCCGTTATAATTCCGTTTCCCAATCTTTCAGACGGCCTTTTTTTATGAAATCCTACCCCGATTCCTATCTCCATTTTGAAAACCTCGACGCCCCCGAAACGCAAGATTTTGCCGCCGCGGCGCATGCCGAAACGCGTGCGCGTTTTTTAGAAAACGACAAAGCACGCGAATTGTCTGACGGCATTTTGGCGCAGATGCAGGACACGCGGCAGATTCCGTTTTGTCAGGAACACCGCGCGCGGATGTACCATTTCCATCAGGACGCGGAATATCCGAAGGGCGTGTACCGCGTGTGCACGGCGGCGACTTATCGTTCCGGCTATCCTGAGTGGAAAATCCTGTTTTCAGTGGCGGATTTCGACGAATTGCTCGGCGACGATGTGTATTTGGGCGGTGTGTCGCACTTGGTAGAGCAGCCCAACCGCGCGTTGTTAACACTGAGCAAATCGGGCGGCGATACGGCTTATACGCTGGAAGTGGATTTGGAAGCAGGGGAATTGGTAGAAGGCGGCTTTCACTTTCCGGCAGGCAAAAACCATGTGTCGTGGCGCGATGAAAACAGCGTTTGGGTGTGTCCGGCTTGGGACGAACGCCAGTTGACCGAATCTGGCTATCCGCGCGAAGTGTGGCTGGTGGAGCGCGGCAAAAGTTTCGAGGAAAGCCTGCCGGTGTATCAAATCGATAAAGGCGCGATGATGGTGAACGCGTGGCGTTATCTCGATCCGCAGGGTTCGCCGATTGATTTGATTGAAGCGTCGGACGGTTTTTACACCAAAACCTATTTGCAGGTGTCGTCCGAAGGCGAGGCGAAGCCGTTAAACCTGCCCAATGATTGCGATGTGGTCGGCTATCTGGCGGGGCATCTTTTGCTGACGTTGCGCAAAGACTGGAACCGTGCGAATCAAAGTTATCCGAGCGGCGCGCTGGTGGCGGTGAAGCTGAATCGGGGCGAATTGGGCGCGGCGCAGCTTTTGTTTGCGCCAGATGAAACGCAGGCATTGGAAAGCGTGGAAACGACCAAGCGTTTTGTGGTGGCGAGCCTGTTGGAAAACGTACAAGGCCGTCTGAAAGCATGGCGTTTTACCGATGGTAAATGGCAGGAAGTCGAGTTGCCGCGCCTGCCTTCGGGCGCGTTGGAAATGACCGACCAGCCGTGGGGCGGAGACGTGGTTTACCTTGCCGCCAGCGATTTCACCACGCCGCTGACACTGTTTGCGCTGGATTTGAACGTGATGGAACTGACCGTCATGCGCCGCCAGCCGCAACAGTTTGATTCAGACGGCATCAACGTGCAGCAGTTTTGGACGACTTCGGCCGACGGCGAGCGCATTCCTTATTTCCACGTCGGCAAAAACGCCGCCCCCGACACGCCGACCTTAGTCTATGCCTACGGCGGTTTCGGCATTCCCGAATTACCGCATTATCTGGGCAGCGTCGGCAAATATTGGCTGGAAGAGGGCAACGCCTTCGTGTTGGCGAACATACGCGGCGGCGGCGAATTCGGCCCGCGCTGGCATCAGGCGGCGCAAGGCGTAAGCAAACATAAAAGCGTCGACGATTTGCTGGCAGTCGTGCGCGATTTGTCCGAACGCGGCATGAGTTCGCCCGAACACATCGGTTTGCAGGGCGGCAGCAACGGCGGCCTGATTACCGCCGCCGCCTTCGTGCGCGAACCGCAAAGCATCGGTGCGCTGGTGTGCGAAGTGCCGCTGACCGACATGATCCGTTATCCGCTGCTGTCCGCCGGTTCAAGCTGGACGGACGAATACGGCAATCCGCAGAAATACGAAGTCTGCAAACGCTGGCTTGGCGAATTGTCGCCGTATCACAATCTTTCAGACGGCATCGATTATCCGCCCGCACTCATTACCACCAGCCTCAGCGACGACCGCGTCCATCCCGCCCACGCGCTCAAGTTCTACGCCAAACTGCGCGAAACCTCGCCGCAATCTTGGCTCTACTCGCCTGACGGCGGCGGCCATACCGGCAACGGCACGCAACGCGAATCCGCCGACGAACTCGCCTGCGTGTTGCTGTTTTTGAAAGAATTTTTGGGGTAGAAAGAACCTTGTTTGATTTGCCCGCTTATGTCGGGCCGTCTGAAAGGGCGGGCAATAAAACGAGTTTGATGGCGTTGCGAGGCCTTATTTAAGGCATTTTTGATTCGTCTTATACTCCTGCCAGACGCGCGAAAACGGAAAGAAAAAACGGCGAAAACCGGTTTTTCAGACGGCCGAGATTCACGATAATCAAACTTAACCCTATGATATCAAATAAAAACAATTTCCTGCTTGTAGGTTAAAATCAGCCTATGCTAATATGCGCAACAACAGGTTTTTACTGAATAATCTGTGCTAAAATGCAGGATTAGATGGAAAACTCTATCCGAATTCGGTACAATACCGACGAATTATTTCTCTTAAACAACCTGCCGCAAGGCGAAAAGGAACGACTAATTATGTCAAACATCGAACAACAAGTTAAAAAAATTGTTGCTGAACAACTGGGCGTAAACGAAGCCGAAGTGAAAAACGAATCTTCTTTCCAAGACGATTTGGGTGCTGACTCTCTGGACACCGTGGAACTGGTGATGGCTTTGGAAGAAGCTTTCGGCTGCGAAATCCCTGACGAAGACGCTGAAAAAATCACTACCGTACAATTGGCTATCGACTACATCAACGCCCACCAAGGCTAATCGGTCGCCTCAAACACCCAGCCTCTGCTGCGCCATCGCAATAGAGGCTTTTACCTTATTATCAAACCCCTGAAATTTCAGACGGCATGAGTTTTGCCCGTTTTCACGAAGAAAAAGAGCAAGTCTGCCGCGAAAATCCCGACAACTAACAGCGAGATTATCATGAGTCAGAGAAGAGTAGTCATCACAGGTCTTGGCCAAGTATCACCGGTCGGCAACGACGTCGCCACCGCATGGAGCAATCTGCTCGCAGGCAAAAGCGGCATCGGACGGATTACCCGCTTTGACGCATCCGACATCAACAGCCAAATCGCCGGCGAAGTACGCGATTTCGACATCGGCCAATACATCAGCGCGAAAGAAGCGCGCCGCATGGACGTGTTTATCCATTACGGTATCGCCGCCGCCCTGCAAGCCATCAATGATTCAGGCTTGGACGATTTGGAAACCCTCGACAAAGACCGTGTCGGTGTCAACATCGGCTCCGGTATCGGCGGCCTGCCGAGCATTGAAGCGACCGGCAAAGCCGTACTCGAAGGCGGCGCGCGCAAAATCAATCCTTTCTTTATTCCGGGCTCGTTGATCAACCTGATTTCCGGCCACGTGACCATCCTTAAAGGCTACCGCGGCCCGAGCTACGGCATGGTGTCTGCCTGTACCACCGGCGCGCACTCCATCGGCGACTCTGCACGACTGATTAAATACGGCGATGCGGATGTGATGATTGCCGGCGGTGCGGAAGGCGCAATCAGCACTTTGGGCGTGGGCGGCTTTGCTGCGATGAAAGCCCTTTCTACCCGCAACGACGATCCCGCCACCGCTTCCCGTCCGTGGGACAAAGGCCGTGACGGTTTCGTTATCGGCGAAGGCGCTGGCGTGCTGGTGTTGGAAGAATTGGAACATGCGAAAAAACGCGGTGCGAAAATTTACGCCGAAATCGTCGGCTTCGGCATGAGCTCCGATGCCTACCACATTACCGCGCCTAACGAAGAAGGTCCTGCATTGGCCGTTACCCGCGCCCTGAAAGATGCCGGCCTGAATCCTGAAGACGTTGATTACGTCAACGCACACGGTACATCGACTCCTTTGGGCGATGCCAACGAAACCAAAGCCATCAAACGCGCTTTGGGCGATCATGCGCGCAAAGTCATCGTTAACTCCACCAAATCCATGACCGGCCACTTGCTTGGCGCGGCTGGCGGTGTGGAAGCGTTGTACAGCGTGTTGGCGGTACACGAGCAAAAATCTCCACCGACCATCAACATCTTTGAACAAGACGTTGAAGCCGGTTGCGATCTGGACTACTGTGCCAACGAAGCACGTGACGCGAAAATCGACGTTGCCATCTCCAATTCCTTCGGCTTTGGCGGTACCAACGGCACATTGGTATTCAAACGCTTCAAAGACTGATAGAAGGTTTTAAGCCAAATTGAAAAGGCCGTCTGAAACTGGGTTTCAGACGGCCTTTTCAATTTTAAAAGTTAAATATTCTTGATAATCTATATCATTTATATAAAAATATCGACTCCAATCAATATCGCCCGGATTTTATCGGGTAATCAACCCAATTACATTTTTATCAGGAGTCTGCAATGAAAACCATCCGTATTCTAGCATTGGCCGCCGCGCTGGCCGCCGTGCCTGCATTTGCATCTGATTTCGGCCATGAACAGGCATTGACCATAGACGGCAAGCCCGCCCATCTGGCAGAAACTTCAGCCCGTATTTTGGCAAACGAAACCCTGACTGCGCCGCAACTGGTCGAAGACATTACCGATGGATTGGGTGCGAAAAAAATTCCGGGTTATAAATTGATGATTATGGGCCGCACTTATTCGGTGGCGGCAGAAACCAAACCACCGAAAGAAGGCCAAACTCAGTGGCGGGACAATACGTTTATTCATCGCGGCGTAAAACTGTTTGTCGGTATTCCGGTTCAAAACGGCAAGATGGATTTGGCATCTGCCCGATTGATTAATATCGGCGTGGTTGATGACAACAGTGGTGCCGCGCCTCATGATGAGGGTGAGAAAATCCGCCCCGTCGGCAAACAGCTGATGTCTCCCGATACCAAAGTGGAAAATGTGAAACTCAATATTGCCAAACTGACGTTGCCAAATATGAAATTAGGCGAAACCAGTGGCGGTGGCGTGAAATTGGAAGCATCGGCAACATTGGACGGTAAACCGATACAGACCAAAATCGACAGCACTTTCTCCCGCTTTTATTCTGCCAAACCGGCGGCTACACGGCCGTTTATGGCAGATGCACGGTTTGTGAAATAATCACAAAGGCCGTCTGAAACCCAGTTTCAGACGGCCTTTTATTGATAAAACCGATTCAATACCGCATCATTTTGCTGTCCACCTGCATTGCCCAAGCATCAATACCGCCTTGCAGGTTGTAGAGGTTTTCAAATCCGGCATCTTCTAGATACATTGCCGTGTGCAGGCTGCGGATGCCGTGGTGGCAGTAAACGACGATGGGCAAATCGTCGTCGGGCAGCTCGTTTTGGCGCAGTGGGATGAGGTTCATCGGGATGTGAATGGCAGCGGGCAGGGTGCAGATGGCGCGTTCTTCATCGGTGCGGACATCGAGCAGATGAAATGCGCGGCCTTCGTCCTGCCATTGTTTCAATTCGGCGGGCGAGAGTTGGATGATGTCGGTCATAGGGTAGGGTGTAAAAGTATGAGGCCGTCTGAACTTTCAGACGGCCTGTTGTTTAAAAATCGAAATCGCCGAACGGATTGGCTGATTTGTCTTCCAAGTGTGCTACGACGGTGTCGAACAATACCTTTTCGGAAAACTCATTGCCGTTACGCGTCAGCAAAAGCGCGCGTTGTACCGGTTTGCGGCCGACGATGACCACCATACGGCCGCCGTCTTTCAGTTGCTCTTTCAGAATTTCAGGCACACTGTCTACTGCGCCGCCCACATAAATCGCATCAAAAGGAGCGCCTTGCGATGCTTCGGTCAGGCCGTTGTTTTGCACATAATCAACGTTGGTAAAGCCCAATTCGTCCAAAACTTTTTTGGCGCGTTGCTGCTGCTCGGCATCGATGTCGTCAGTGACGACTTTGCCGGCCAGTTTGGACAGCAGGGCAGTTGCATAGCCTGAGCCTGTACCGATTTCTAAGACGGTTTCGTCTTTTTTCAGTTTCAAACCTTGAGCCAGGCGGGCAACGACTTTGGGTTCCAACATCTTATGGCCGTTGGTCAGCGGCAGCTCCATATCCGCATAGGCCAAACCTTGAAAAGCCTCGCCGACAAAATGTTCGCGCTCGATCTCCTCCAAAGCATCCAAAATGTCGAAGTCCAAGACATCCCACGGACGAATCTGCTGTTCAACCATATTGAAACGCGCTTTTTCAAAGTCCATATTTGTGCTCCGTTCAATTCTTAATTTTATCGAAGCATACATTATAAATCCTTGTCGGAGAGTGTGCCATCTTTCAGACGGCCCGGAGGCTCGTTAATAATTGCCAAGCGCACATATATCCACTAAACTTTCACATTACATGACGCTACAGCAAGCAACAACCAACACACGGAGCAATAAAGATGTATCACCAAATCGGAATGTGGGATCAAAAATGGGTTATCGGCAACTGGAAAATGAACGGCCGACTCCAAAACAACAATGCGCTTATGCACCGCTTCCGCATCATGCCCACCGCCGAACGCGTCCTCATCGGCCTCGCCGCTCCGACCGTTTATCTGTTGCAATTGCACAACGCCATGCAGATTGTTTTGAACAACCGCATCTTGACCTGTGCGCAAGACGTGAGCCGTTTCCCGAATAACGGCGCGTACACCGGCGAAGTGTCCGCCGAAATGCTTGCCGACATCGGTACAGACATCGTCCTCATCGGCCACTCCGAGCGCAGCCTTTATTTCGGCGAGAAAAACGAAATCCAACGCCGCAAAATGGAAAACGTCCTCAACGTCGGCCTGATTCCATTGTTGTGCGTCGGCGAAAGCTTGGAAGAACGCGAAGCCGGTAAAGAACACGAAGTCATTGCCCACCAGCTTTCCATCCTGCAAGGTTTGAACACCAAAAACATCGCCGTTGCCTACGAGCCGGTTTGGGCGATCGGTACAGGCAAAGTCGCCACTGTCGAACAAATCGCCGACATGCACGCATTTATCTACAAAGAAATCTTGTCTTTGTGCGGAAGCGATGTTAAAATCCGCGTTCTTTACGGCGGAAGTGTGAAAGCGGATAACGCGGCCGACATCTTCGCAGTACCTCATGTAGACGGCGCATTGGTTGGTGGCGCGTCATTATCATATGACTCCTTTACCGCCATCATTAACGCAGCACAAGCCTCGTAGAAAACATATGGAAGCCTTTAAAACCCTTATCTGGATTATTAATATTATTTCCGCTCTATTCGTAATCGTGTTAGTATTGCTGCAACACGGTAAAGGTGCGGATGCCGGCGCAACATTCGGTTCTGGCAGCGGTAGCGCGCAAGGCGTATTCGGTTCTGCCGGTAATGCCAACTTCCTCAGCCGCTCGACTGCCGTTGCTGCAACATTTTTCTTTGCGACCTGCATGGCAATGGTGTATATTCACACCCACTCCAATAAGCACGGTTTAGACTTCAGCGATGTGAAGCAGACCCAACAGGCTCCTAAGCCTGCAACGCCTGCACAAAACAATACAGCTCCTGTTGCTCCGAATCCTCAGCAGCAGTAAGACAATTTGATTTATGCCGACATGGTGGAATTGGTAGACACGCTATCTTGAGGGGGTAGTGGCCGTAGGCTGTGCGAGTTCAAATCTCGCTGTCGGCACCACATTAGAAAATCTAACCGCTTTTTAGCGGTTATTTTTTCGTCTTGAGAATCTGCCTTTCCTTTATTTTTAGGCCGAGACAGGGAAATACAATGAAGCGTTTGGTTGTCGGCATCAGCGGTGCCAGCGGTTTTCAGTATGGCGTGAAGGCTTTACAGCTTTTGCGTGAGCATCAGGTAGAAACGCATTTGGTGGTTTCGCAAGGGGCGGAGATGACCCGTGCTTTGGAAACGGATTACACCAAAGAAGACGTTTATGCTTTGGCGGATGTCGTGCATTCTGTCCGTAATGTAGGGGCAAGTATTGCCAGCGGTTCGTTTTTGACGGACGGAATGTTGATTGCGCCGTGTTCAATGAAAACTTTGGCTTCGGTTGCTCATGGGTTTGCCGATAATTTGCTCAGCCGTGCGGCGGATGTAACGTTGAAAGAGAGGCGCAGGCTGGTGTTGATGGTGCGTGAAGCACCGTTAAACTTGGCACACATCGACAATATGCGCCGTGTAACAGAGATGGGCGGCATAGTGTTTCCTCCTGTTCCGGCTCTGTATCAGAAGCCCGAATCCATTGATGATATGATTACGCACAGCGTGTCTCATGCTTTGGACTTGTTCGGTATTGTTCAAACCGATGCGCCGCGCTGGCAGGGCTGATGTTTCAGACGGCCTGAAAATAAATTTAATACACTGAGAAAGAGGATAAAAATCATGCAAGCGATTCCTGCCAATATCGTTAAATTTTTGAGCAATCATCATGTCGTCAGTATTGCCGCTGCGGCAGACGGCGAAGTTTGGGCGGCTTGTTGTTTTTATGTGTTTGATGAAGCCAATGCCCGCCTGATTGTGCTGACTTCTTTGAAAACAAAGCATGGCGGACTGATGAGCCGTTCTGCCAAAGTAGCCGGTACCATCGCCGGTCAGCCTGACAGTATCACGAAAATCAGTGGTGTTCAGTTTGCGGCGACTGCCGCTTTGATTGAAGATGAAGCGGATTTGAAAGCGGCGCAGTCTTTATTTTACAAAGCGCATCCTGCCGCCAGGGTGATGAAAAGTGATGTCTGGGCGTTGAATTTGGATAATGTGAAATTTACTGACAATAAATTGGTATTCGCACAAAAAACGTATTGGAATCGTGAGGATTAAGAAAAGGCCGTCTGAAAGATAAAATTTCAGACGGCCTTTGATGCTTTAAGAATTAATCGTGTCCGATGTCTACGGTTTTTTCTTTGTAACGTGTGTCGGGAATCAAAACAATTTTATCGTCCACTTTGCCGATGGCTTTCACGTCTTTGCCCGGATAGTCCAGCTGATGCAGGAAGTAGCGGATACAGTTCAAACGTGCGCGTTTTTTGTCGTCGGAGCGGATGATGACCCAAGGCGCGTCGCCGGTGTGGGTGTGGAAGAACATGGCGTTTTTGGCTTCGGTGTAGTCGTCCCAGCGGTCGAGCGACTGGATATCCACAGGGGATAGTTTCCAGTGTTTCAGGGGGTCGTCACGACGGGAGATGAAGCGGCGGAGTTGTTCTTCACGGGATACGGAGAACCAGAATTTGAACAGGTGGATGCCGCTGGCAACAAGCATACGTTCCAATTCAGGGGTTTGACGCATGAAGAGCAGGTATTCGTTAGGTTCGCAGAAGCCCATAACGCGCTCTACGCCGGCACGGTTGTACCATGAGCGGTCGAAGAATACCATTTCGCCCGCGGTCGGCAGATTTTGGATGTAGCGTTGGAAATACCATTGGCCGCGTTCGGTAGTGGTCGGTTTTTCCAGTGCGACAACGCGTGCGCCGCGCGGGTTCAAATGTTCCATAAAGCGTTTGATGGTACCGCCTTTACCGGCTGCATCGCGGCCTTCAAACAGGCTGACGATACGCTGACCGGAATCTTTAACCCAGCTTTGTACTTTCAATAATTCGATTTGCAGCTTCTGTTTTTCTTTTTCGTAAACAGAACGGCGCATACGTTGTTTGTACGGGTAGTTGGCAGGAAGCGGTGCGCTGCTGGAATCCTCGTCAGTGCCGCGTCCTTCGTGTTCCAAAACAGCCTTTTCGAATACTTGCAGCTGGTCTTGTTTCTCGCCCAGTTCAACATTCTCGAACGGTTCTAGTTGGTGGTCTGCCATAAAGTCTCCTTATCGATTAAGTTTTAAATGATATAGTGTGGTATGGTTTGATTCTACCCTTTTATGCCTCGTTCGACTACATAAAATTACATTAGAGTACTTTTTTTGAATTTGTCTGCTAACTTATGTAAAAGCAGCGTATAATCAGCCTATTTGTACAGCAATCATGCCTTATTTCGCCCTGTTTGACGATGCCGTGAGCGGCCGAGCAAAACTCTATCAAAATCATGTAGAAAGCCATCGGTTTTATCATAACGAACTGGATTCGTTAACAAGTATTTTGCAAGCCGGCTGGAAAAAGGGTTTGCATGCAGTGTTGTTTGCAGACTACGAATTCGGGTTGCCGCTGATGGATATTCCGTCTGGCCGCAGTGGCAGTCTGCGTTTGCACTGGTTTGCCGATTATTCCGAAATCGATGCCGAAAACTGGCTGGCCAATCATTCAGACGGCCTTGAGGCAGGCATCTCTACTCCCCGATTCTCCGTATCCGAAGCCGATTATCTCGAGCATATCCGTCAAATCCACGAAGCCATCCGCCGCGGCGATACCTATCAAATCAATTACACCGCACGCCTGCACCTGCAAACTTACGGCAATCCGATTCAACTTTACCGCCGCTTGCGCCAGCCTGTGCCGTATGCCGTTTTGTCTTGTCTGCCCGACGGGGCAGGGCAGGAGGCGTGGACTTTGTGTTTTTCTCCCGAACTTTTCCTCAAAATCGATTCAGACGGCCTGATTACAACCGAGCCGATGAAAGGCACTGCGCCGATTCTTCACGATGGGCAAGATGAACGCCGCGCCGTTGAATTGCAAAACGACCCGAAAAACCGCGCCGAAAATGTGATGATTGTCGATTTGTTGCGCAACGACCTCGGCAAAATTGCGCAAACAGGCAAAGTATGCGTGCCTGAACCGTTTAAAGTTTCCCGTTTCGGTAGCGTTTGGCAGATGACTAGTGCCATCGAAGCGCAGGCGCTGGCTGATGTTTCGGTTGCCGATATTCTCCGCGCAGCCTTCCCGTGCGGCAGTATCACCGGCGCGCCTAAACGCATGAGTATGCAGATTATTGAGTCCCTCGAATCCGAACCGCGCAGTTTGTACACAGGCAGCATCGGCTTTTTGCATCCGTGTGATACGGGTTTGGGGTTTGAAGGCGTGTTTAATGTCGTGATCCGCACTTTATCTCTGAAGCCGGTTCCAGACGGCCTTTATCAAGGTGTTTATGGCGTGGGTTCGGGAATTGTGATTGATAGCGATCCGGAGGCCGAATATCGCGAGTGCGGTTGGAAGGCGCGCTTCCTCAATGAATTGCGGCCTGATTTTGGTATTTTTGAAACCATGCGCGTGGAAAACAAACAATGCCGTTTGCTTGATTTGCATTTTGGCCGTCTGAACAGCTCGGCGCAAGTGCTCAACCTGACTTGGCCTGAAAACGCAATAGAGCAAATCCAACATTATATAGATGCGTTGCCAAATGGGTTGTTTAGAGTCAAAGCCGCCTTGTTTTCAGACGGCCTTGCATTGAGCCATGCGGCTGTTTCTGAATTGAGTGAACAACAATACGTCATCTTGAGTGAGCACACATTAAGCCAACGCGATTATCTGCGCCGTTTCAAAACCACGCGCCGTGAAATTTTTGACCAGGCGTGGAAAACGGCAGAAGGGCAGGGCGCATTTGACAGCCTGTTTTTCAATTCAGACGGCCTGTTATTGGAGGGAGGAAGAAGCAATGTGTTTATCAAATATCAGGGACAATGGCTTACGCCGTCTTTGGATTTGGATATTTTGAACGGAGTGATGCGCCAAGCGGTATTGAAGCAGCCTCAGCTTTTAGGTGCGGATACAATCAAAGAAACCCACATCTCGCGTTCTATGTTGGAAAATGCGGAAGAAATCCGCTTGAGCAATGCTTTAAGGGGCGTGTTTGCGGTTTCGCTCCGTAAATAAATGGCAATAGTCAAATCATCGTGATTCAAATTGTCGTAAATCGGCAATATCCGATAGAATACGTCATTTCAACATTGAGGCCGTCTGAAAGGGAAAACAATATGGCAAAAGCAAAAGGTGGATTGGGACGCGGTTTGGATTCGCTGATATCCAATGCGGTGGACAGCAGCAGTAGCGACCGCCTGACAACGGTTGCCATCGCCGATATTCAGCCCGGCCGCTATCAGGCGCGCGTACAAATGGATGACGAAGCCTTGCAGGAATTGGCCGATTCTATTAAGGCACAAGGCATTATCCAGCCGGTTATCGTACGCGAACGTGGTCTGTCTCAATATGAATTGATTGCCGGCGAACGCCGTTGGCGTGCTTCCCAGTTGGCCGGTTTGACCGAAATTCCCGTCGTCATCAAAACCATCAGCGACGAAACCGCGTTGGCCATGGGTTTGATTGAAAACCTGCAACGTGAAAACCTCAATCCGATTGAAGAGGCGCAAGGTTTGAAACGCCTCGCCGACGAATTCGGACTGACCCACGAAACCATCGCAAAAGCCGTCGGTAAAAGCCGCAGCGCCATCTCCAACAGCCTGCGCCTGTTGAGCCTGCCTGAGCCGGTTCAAGAAATGCTTTACCAACGCCGTCTGGAAATGGGTCATGCCCGTGCGTTGCTGACCTTGCATGTGGTCGATCAATTGGAGTTGGCGCAAAAAGCCGTCAAAAACGGCTGGTCGGTGCGCGAAGTAGAACGCCGCAGCCAATTGGCGCATCAAAAAGCCAAGCCCGAAGCAGCCAAAACCATCAGCCCGGATATCCGCCGCATCAATGATGCATTGACCGAGCATTTGGGCGTTAATGCCGAAGTCAAAACCAGCAATCAGAAAAAAGGCAAAATCGTGCTGCATTTTGATACGCCGGAAACATTCGAATATTTGCTGAAGCAGTTGGGCATCAATCAAGCGTTCTAACGGCTTTATAAATAGAACAGGCCGTCTGAAAAAAAGCTTTTCAGACGGCCTCAATTTTTGAAAAAGCGTAGAGCGTATAAATGTTTACAATACAAATCAAAATCTTCTGTAAAATCTATGTAACAACATGTAATTTGTGTTAAACTCCATTCCAGCAAAGATTTGTTTTATATGTGTTAATCATTTATTTGTGAAAGGTTCACAAAGATTAACATATTGCTTGACGTTAACAAACTTCTTGATTATATTAGCCTGCCTTGCTTTTTGGGGTACAAAGTACAATGAATCAGATAGTCCCATTGCAAGTGATTGTATTATTAATAATTTCAGTTGTTTGTGCATTATTCTCCGGATTGCCCGGCTTCCTCTCTGCTTTGGCGGGAGGATTTTCGTACATTTTGCCTACCCTAGTTGCAGTTTTACTTTTAAAGTTTTCCCGACGAAATCCCGATCTGCAAAGCTCGATGTTTGTCGGCGGAGAGGTTTTAAAAGTAGTGCTGTCGCTGGTATCTATGTTGGTCGTTTTTGCGATATGGCATCGATCACTGGTATTTTACCCATTTTTATTGGCGTTTCTTGGCGTCAGTCATTTGGTTTTTTTAGTATTGTTGAGAGTAAAACACTATGGCAGGTGAAACTATGACCGCTGCCGACTACATCAAGCACCACTTGCAAAGCTTGACCAGTATGTCGGATGTTACTCAGGGTCAAGGACTGAAAAACATTGCTGATTTTTCGTTCATTAACCTTGATGCAATCTTTTTTGCCGTTCTGTTGGGCGTAATCGGCAGCTTCCTTTTGTGGCGCGGTGCCAAAAAAGCGACGGCTGGTGTTCCCGGTCGTTTCCAAGCGGCTGTTGAAATTCTGTTCGAATTCGTGGATGACATGTGTAAAAGCATTATCCATAACGAACAATCGCGTAAAGCCGTTGCCCCGTTGGGTCTGACCTTGTTTGTCTGGATTCTCTTGATGAATGCCATGGATATGCTGCCGGTTGATTTGCTGCCGATGGCATGGCAAGGCATTACCGGTAATCATCATGCCCTGTTGCGCGTTGTGCCGACAGCTGACTTGAATACGACTTTGGCTCTGGCGATTGGCGTATTGCTGATCTGTATTTACTACAATGTCAAAATCAAAGGCCTTGGCGGTTGGATTCACGAGTTGTTCTGCGCACCTTTCGGTCCATGGCTTGCTCCGGCCAACTTCCTGCTGAACTTGGTAGAGTTTTTGTCCAAAACCGTATCCCACGGTATGCGGTTGTTTGGTAATATGTATGCCGGTGAGCTGGTGTTCCTGTTGATCGCCCTGTTGGGCGGTGCATGGGCGTCAACCGGCAGTGTCGAAACTTTGGATCCGATTTTATTTGTGTTCCACCTGATTGCCGGTTTGGCTTGGTCGATTTTCCACATTTTGGTCATCACCTTGCAGGCATTTATTTTCATGGCGTTGGCGTTCGTATATATCGGACAGGCGCATGATGCACACTAATCAAGTAGTTTTTTTGTAGTTTGTTTTTTGTAGTTTAACCTTTACTATTTTAAGGAGTTTAAAAATGGGTTTGATTGCTATCGCATGTGGTTTGATCGTTGCCTTGGGCGCATTGGGTGCCTCTATCGGTATTGCAATGGTTGGTTCTAAATACTTGGAATCTTCTGCTCGCCAACCTGAGCTGATCGGTCCGCTGCAAACCAAACTGTTCTTGATCGCTGGTCTGATCGATGCGGCTTTCTTGATCGGTGTGGCTATTGCCCTGTTGTTCGCCTTCGTTAACCCGTTTGGTGGTGCGTAATCAAGACGGAGCGATCCGTTCAGATACAGGCTTGCCGTCTGTTTGATTAACCCAGATACGAAGGTTAAGTAACGTGAATATTAATGCAACCTTATTTGCGCAAATCCTAGTTTTCTTTGGCTTGGTTTGGTTTACGATGAAATTCGTATGGCCTCCGATTGCCAAAGCATTGGATGAGCGTGCCGCAAAAATCGCCGAGGGCTTGGCTGCCGCCGAGCGCGGTAAGAGCGATTTTGAGCAGGCAGAGAAAAAAGTTGCAGAACTTATGGCCGAAGGGCGTAATCAGGTAACCGAAATGGTTGCCAACGCCGAAAAACGTGCTGCGAAAATTGTAGAAGAAGCCAAAGAGCAAGCTTCTCATGAAGCAGCACGCATTGCAGCCCAAGCAAAAGCTGATGTAGAGCAAGAAGTTAACCGTGCACGCGAAGTGTTGCGCGAACAGGTCGCTTCATTGGCTGTTAAAGGTGCGGAATCTATCCTGCGTAAAGAAGTCGATGCTTCCAAACATGCAGATCTGCTCAGTGCCTTAAAACAGGAGCTGTAATCTTATGGCAGAGTTCGCAACGATTGCCAGACCTTATGCGAAAGCATTGTTTAGTCTGGCTCAGGAAAAAAACCAAATCGAGTCTTGGTTGGGCGAACTGAAAGAACTCGCAGCGGTTGTTCAGGATGAGAAAGTCATTGCTTTCATCGAGCAGCCGGAAACGGGAGCTTCCGAAAAGGCAGAAACGCTCAAAGGTCTTGTCGGTATCAAAAATGTCGAATTGGCAAATTTTATTACCGTTTTGGCCGAGCAAAAGCGTTTGCTGGTATTGCCGGAAATTTATGCCCAATATCAAGATTTGACCTTGATACACAACAATACGAAATCGGCAGTAATTTACAGCGCGTATGAGCTCAGTTCTCAGCAGCTGGCCGATGTTACCGATATCCTGACAAAACGCTTCAACAGCAAATTGGATGTGGTAACTAAAGTTGCCCCTGAATTAATCGGCGGCATCAAAGTAGAAGTGGGTGATCAGGTCTTGGATTTGTCCGTACAAGGCAAACTGAATGTTTTGTATGCGACTATGACAAATTAGGAGAGTTTTCATGCAGCTTAATCCTGCTGAAATTAGCGATTTGATTAAAGCCAAAATCGAAAATCTGTCCGTCAATGCAGAAGTGCGTACCCGTGGTACCGTTGTTTCTGTTACAGACGGCATTGTGCGCATTCATGGCTTGTCAGACGCGATGCAAGGTGAGATGCTCGAATTCCCCGGTAACACTTTCGGTCTGGCCATGAACTTGGAGCGCGACTCCGTCGGTGCCGTAGTGTTGGGTGAGTACGAACACATTAAAGAAGGCGATACAGTTACCTGTACCGGCCGTATTTTGGAAGTGCCGATCGGTCGCGAATTGGTTGGCCGCGTAGTTGATGCATTGGGTCGTCCTATCGACGGTAAAGGTCCAATCAATACAACTTTGACTGCTCCAATCGAAAAAATCGCACCGGGTGTGATTGCGCGTAAATCGGTTGACCAACCCATGCAAACCGGCCTGAAAGCCATTGACTCTATGGTTCCGGTTGGTCGCGGTCAACGTGAGCTGATCATTGGTGACCGTCAAACCGGTAAAACAGCCGTAGCACTGGATGCCATCGTTAACCAAAAAGGTACAGGCGTTATCTGTATTTATGTGGCTATCGGTCAAAAAGCATCTTCTATTGCCAACGTAGTACGCAAATTGGAAGAGCATGGCGCGATGGAACATACTATCGTGGTTGCTGCGACTGCTTCTGAAGCCGCTGCGCTGCAATACATCGCTCCTTACTCCGGTTGTACCATGGGTGAATTCTTCCGTGACCGCGGTGAAGATGCATTGATCGTATACGATGACTTGTCTAAACAAGCCGTTGCATACCGTCAAATTTCCCTGCTGCTGCGCCGTCCACCTGGTCGTGAAGCCTATCCTGGCGACGTATTCTACCTGCACTCCCGTCTGTTGGAACGTGCAGCCCGCGTCAGCGAAAACGAAGTTGAAAAACTGACCAATGGCGAAGTAAAAGGCAAAACCGGTTCTCTGACTGCGTTGCCGATTATTGAAACCCAAGCCGGTGACGTATCAGCATTCGTACCAACCAACGTAATTTCGATTACAGACGGCCAAATCTTCTTGGAAACCGACTTGTTCAACGCCGGTATCCGTCCTGCAATCAATGCCGGTATTTCCGTATCGCGCGTAGGTGGTGCGGCACAAACCAAAGTCATCAAAAAACTGGGTGGCGGTATCCGTTTGGCGTTGGCGCAGTACCGTGAATTGGCGGCGTTCTCCCAATTTGCTTCCGATTTGGACGAAGCAACACGCAAACAGCTGCAACACGGTGAAGTGGTTACTGAATTGATGAAACAAAAACAATTCAGCACATTGAACACTGCCGAAATGGCATTGACTTTGTGGGCGATCAACAACGGTTCTTACGCAGATGTTCCGGTATCCAAAGCCTTGGCTTTCGAAGCAGAATTCCTGAGTTTCGTACGTACGCAACATCCTGAGGTTCTGGATGCGATTAATGCATCAGGCGCAATGTCTGACGAAAGCGAAAAAGCATTGACCGAAGCCATGAAATCTTTCAAATCTTCTTACGCTTACCAAGCATAAGTATTGAGATGAAAGGAGTCTGAAATGGCAGTCGGAAAAGAGATTCTCACCAAAATCCGTAGTGTTCAAAATACCCAAAAGATCACTAAAGCGATGCAAATGGTGTCGACCTCTAAAATGCGGAAGACTCAAGACCGGATGCGCTTAGCGCGTCCGTACGCCGAAAAAGTGCGTACAGTGATGAGCCATCTTGCACAGACCAATGCCGATCATGGTATCAAATTGTTGGAGCCACACCGCGAAGTGCGTCGTGCCGGTTTCATTTTGATTACCTCGGATAAAGGTTTGTGCGGCGGCTTGAACGCAAACGTACTGAAAAAGTTTTTGGCGCAAGTTCAAGAGTATCAGGAACAAGGCATCGAAGTCGAAGTCGTGTGCCTGGGTAGTAAAGGTTTGGCTGCATGCCAAAGCATCGGTTTGAACGTTATTGCCAGTGCAACCAATTTGGGCGATACCCCGAAAATGGAAGCGTTGCTTGGCCCTTTGACCGAAATCTTCCAACGTTATGAGAGACATGAATTAGACCGTATCCATATGGTTTACTCACGTTTTATCAACACAATGCGCCAAGAGCCGCGTATGGAAGTTTTGCTGCCTATCGGTGAAAACGTTATTGACGACGGAACAGGTCATTCTTCATTTACTTGGGAATACCTCTACGAGCCGAGCCCTATCGCCGTATTGGAATATTTGGTTCGCCGCTATTTAGAGTCTGTGGTTTATCAGGCATTGAGCGACAACATGGCATCTGAACAAGCCGCGCGTATGGTAGCGATGAAAGCCGCAACCGACAACGCAGGTAATGCCATCAAAGAATTGCGCTTGGTGTACAACAAATCGCGTCAAGCCGCGATTACCACAGAATTGTCAGAAATTGTAGCAGGTGCAGCGGCAGTTTAATGCCGTCTGAAGCCTGAACAGGAAATTAGGATACGATAATGAGCCAAGGCAAAATCGTACAAGTTATTGGTGCGGTGGTTGACGTGGAATTTCCACGCGACGCTATCCCGCATGTTTACGATGCCCTGAAATTGGACGAGAACGGTCTGACTCTGGAAGTTCAACAGCTTCTGGGTGACGGCGTTGTCCGTACTATTGCAATGGGTAGTTCAGACGGCCTGAAACGCGGCATGTCTGTAAGCAATACTGGTGCGCCAATCACTGTGCCGGTAGGTAAAGGTACATTGGGTCGTATTGTCGACGTATTGGGTACGCCTGTTGATGAAGCAGGTCCGATCGATACCGACAAGAGCCGCGCCATTCACCAAACTGCTCCGAAATTCGACGAGTTGTCTTCAACTACCGAATTGCTGGAAACCGGTATTAAAGTGATCGACTTGCTGTGTCCGTTTGCTAAGGGCGGTAAAGTAGGTCTGTTCGGTGGTGCCGGTGTGGGCAAAACCGTGAACATGATGGAATTAATTAACAACATCGCCAAAGCGCACAGCGGTCTGTCCGTGTTCGCAGGTGTGGGTGAGCGTACCCGTGAAGGTAACGACTTCTACCACGAGATGAAAGATTCCAACGTATTGGATAAAGTAGCCATGGTGTATGGCCAAATGAACGAACCTCCGGGCAACCGTCTGCGCGTTGCTTTGACCGGTTTGACTATGGCCGAATACTTCCGTGACGAAAAAGACGAAAACGGTAAAGGCCGCGACGTATTGTTCTTCGTTGACAACATCTACCGTTACACTCTGGCCGGTACTGAAGTATCTGCACTGTTGGGCCGTATGCCTTCTGCAGTGGGTTACCAACCGACATTGGCTGAAGAAATGGGTCGTTTGCAAGAGCGTATTACCTCTACCCAAACCGGTTCCATTACTTCCATCCAAGCCGTATATGTACCTGCGGATGACTTGACTGACCCGTCTCCAGCGACAACTTTCGCCCACTTGGACGCAACCGTCGTATTGAGCCGTGATATTGCCTCTTTGGGTATTTACCCGGCAGTTGACCCGCTTGATTCTACTTCACGCCAATTGGATCCGATGGTATTGGGTCAAGAGCACTACGACGTAGCGCGCGGTGTACAGTCCACTCTGCAAAAATACAAAGAATTGCGCGACATTATCGCCATTCTGGGTATGGACGAATTGTCTGACGAAGACAAACTGACTGTAATGCGTGCCCGTAAAATCCAACGCTTCCTGTCTCAACCGTTCCACGTTGCAGAAGTGTTTACAGGTTCTCCAGGCAAGTATGTTGCCCTGCGCGATACCATTGCCGGCTTTAAAGCCATCTTGAACGGCGAATACGACCATCTGCCTGAACAAGCGTTCTACATGGTAGGCGGCATCGAAGAAGCAGTTGAGAAAGCGAAAACCTTAAACTAAGGAGGTCGGCATGAGCGTCATGCAAGTTGAAGTGGTCAGTAGCGAGCAAAACATCTATTCGGGCGAAGCCAGCTTTGTGGTGGTTCCGACCGTTCAAGGTGAGCTTGGTATTTATCCACGACACGAGCCGATTATGAGTTTGGTACGCCCCGGCGCATTGCGTTTGACTGTTCCGGGTGAAGCTGAAGAAGTGCTGGTTGCTGTTTCCGGCGGTGTTTTAGAAGTACAGCCTGATAAGATTACTGTATTGGCAGACGTTGCTGTCCGCAGTACCGAAATGGATCAGGCGCGTGCTGAAGAAGCTAAAAAAGCAGCCGAGGCAGGTGTTTCGGCAGCCAAAGATGATAAATCTCTGGCCGAAGCGCACAAAGCATTGGCAGCAGCCATTGCCCAGCTGAAAACTTTGGACTACCTTCGTTCGCAAAAAAACAAGTAATGTGGGTTCATCAAGAAAAAGCACAACAAAATGTTGTGCTTTTTTATTTTCTTGAAGATAAGTAGCTTGATATTAAAATACCGATAGACGAGTAGATGGCAAGTTTGAAATCGAAACGGTAGAATCAGTTTTTATGACTCAATTGTTGGTGGATCATTGTCAAAGCAGTTAGCCTTGTTATTTGGCTAAGAATAACCCACTCAATCTTTTTTAACCACAAAAAGCAGGGTGGATAATTCCTAAAATTTATTGCAACCGCAACAGAGCTGAATTGGTGAGTATTGAAAATATTAGAATTTGTGGAAGCTCTTGTATAAACAAAAGGCCGTCTGAAAAGTTTCAGACGGCCTTTAAACCATTATGACAGTATCTGTTTATGATTGGTCGATGCTTTTATCCAACCCTTGGGTCAGACCGTTGATGTCGCCACCATTCAGTCCTAACTCTTTCAATAGACCGTCAACCAACGGGGCTTGGCTGCGGTAGCGCAGGGCGCTGTTGACCATTTGGTCTGCAAGGCTGGCTTGTGTGGTTTGGCCGTCTGAAGCACCTTCCGCGCCGTTTGCACCACCGGCAAAACCACCCAGACCATTGACTTGCAAAATCTTGATGTCTTCGATTTTTTCCATTGGGCGGACGGATTCGCGAATGATGTCGGGCAGGTGTTTCAAGAGGGCAAGGCGGACTTGCATTTCAACCTGCTCGACACTCAGCACGTTGGCAGCTTCGTTGACGGCGCGGGTACCTTCGGCGTCAACCTTGTATTGTTGCTCTTGCGCTTGCGCCAACAGAATTTTGGCATCGGCTTCACCTTTGGCTTGCAGGCGTTGTTTCTCAGCTTCTGCTTCAGCGGCAATGCGCACGGCTTCGGCGCGGTCTTGTGCAGCTTGTTTTTCAGCCTCAGCGGCGACAGTGAGCGAAATCGCGTCTTTTTGTGCGGCTTCTTCGGCGGCAATCAATTCAACCGCTTTGGCACGTTCGGCGCGTTCGGTTTCGCGTACGGTAATCACGCTCTCTTCTTCGCGAACAGCGGCGGCGCGGGCTTTGTCGGCCTCGGCTTTGGCTTCGGATTCGGCACGCGATTTCTCGGCAACGGCGATGGCACGGTCTTGCTCGGCCAATTCGATGGCTTTGCGGCGTTCAACCTCTGCCTGTTCAACGGCTTGGGCTTTGCGGATGTCTTCGTTTTTAATGTCGCGTTCGGCGGCAATGCGTTTCAAATCCACTTCGCGTTCTGCGGCAATTTTTGCTTCTTCCGCCTCACGTTTTTTCTGAGATTCTTGTTCGGCAATGCTGGCCTCTTGTTCGGCGCGGCGGACGGCAATCTCACGCTCTTGTTCGAGTTTGGCGTATTCTTCTTCGCGCGAGATTTTTAGGCGTTGCTGCTCGGCTTCGAGGTTTTTGGTTTTAATCGCCAAGTCGGTATCTTGTTCGATTTCGTTACGTTTTTTGCGGCGGCCTTCGATGGTTTCGGTCAGTTTGGTCAAACCTTCCGCGTCAAACGCGTTTTGCGGGTTGAAGAACTCAAAGCTGGTTTGGTCGAGGCCGGTCAGGGAAACGGTTTCAAGTTCGAGACCGTTTTTGAACAAGTCTTCACTCACGACTTGTTGTACTTTCTGAACGAAATCAACACGTTTCTCATGCAGCTCTTCCATCGCCATTTCGGCGGCAACGGCACGCAAGGCATCAACGAATTTACCTTCGACGAGGTCTTTCAGCTCATCGGGGGACATGGTTTTCATACCCAGCGTTTGTGCGGCGGTCGCAATGCTCTCGGCGCTGGGTTTGACGCGGACGTAAAATTCAGCCATTACGTCAACGCGCATACGGTCGCGGGTAATCAGCGCCTGCTGCGCCGCGCGGCGCACTTCAAGGCGCAGTGTATTCATGTTGACGGGGATGATTTCGTGTAGCACGGGCAGCACCATCGCGCCGCCGTTCATGATGACTTTTTCGCCACCGAAACCGGTACGGACAAATGAGACTTCTTTGCTGGCGCGGCGGTACAGACGGGTCAGGATGAGGCCGAGTACAATTAGCGCGACGAGTATGACGCCGGCGATGGTGCCGATGGAGACCAAGTTCATGGTTTTTCCTTTCTTCTTGTTAATATGCCTTTGGGGGCGGTGGATTCAGAAGGCTTTGAGGGAAAGAGGCCGTCTGAAAGGGTTAAAAATATGGGTTGAAATAATAGGGTGGTTGTTTTTCTAATTGTTATTTCAAATTTCCAGATGGTGAGGATAGGGCAGTAAAGTATCTATTTTTCCCGTATCGATAAATCAGCAGTTTCAGACGGCCTCAATCCACCAAGCTTCCGCTCGGATTTAAAATTGCTTTAAATGTATTTCCGTCCAACGACACCAGCAATACTGCATCGCCTTGTTTCAATACATCATCAGAGTCAGGCTCTACCATCACATAATGCTGTTGGCCGTAAGCATCTTTCACGCGCACCTGCGCCGCATTGCCTACCCGAGCTTCGCCCAACACCACCGTGCCGACGCGGCCGATTAAACTTTCCTGCGAAACGGCTGTGGTTTCATCTTTCGGCATAATTTTGTACAAACCGCTAGCCGTTACGCGCACCAAGGGCAGGGAAAGAAACCAAACGATGACTGCTGCCAGCGTGCCATTCAGATAACTGCCGAATACAGTGGCAAAGGCCGTCTGAAACAGATAACCCGTCAGTCCGTATACGGCAAGAAACACCACCATCAACATCAGCACCGGGATACGTCCGACATACAGCCAGCTCAGGAAACGCACGAATATGCCTGCATCCGCCACATCCAATCCGACCTCGGCGTGTGCAGTTTCGGTCAGGCTGTCGGGCAACAGGTTGTCCAACCAGTCGCTGATACCGCCTGCCAGCATGGAAATGATTTCAAACACACCGAGCAAACCCATCAGCGCAATGGCAATGCCGAAGATTTCAGTTTCGGGGGCGTTGATTAAATTCCACATATTGCATTTCCTTATTCTTTTTAATTTTCAGACGGCATATATTTTATTTTAAAGTTAAGCCGATTGGATATGGATATTTTTATTAATTTGTTGTAACCAACTGGATTTTCCCAATCCGGCATCTTTTTGTTATTGAAGCGTGTATGGTTTTCTTTTTTCAGACGGCCCTGTGAGGATAGGGGCCGTCTGAAACCGCGATTTCCTCAATATGGCTTATGATTTCGCCTTCAACGCCGCCAATCGTTCGGCAATGCGGTTGTTGCGGCTTAAGTCTTCCAGTTCTTTCAGCTTGGCCAACTGCGCCGCATCGGTGCTGCTGTGTACCGAGTTTTGGCGACCCATCACGCGGTTGAAAGCGTTGCCGCTTTTTTCAGCATCACGGGCAATACGGTTGAGATCGCTGCCGCCTGCCGCTTTGCCTGCGCCAGCGTTCTGCTGCGCGGCGCGCCAGTCTTGCAACTGCTGCTGCATCTCGCGTTTTTTTGCCTGCAGGGCGGCGATAAAGCCTTCGAGCTCTTTTTCTTGTGCGGCACAATCGGCAATGGTGTTTTCCAAGATGGGCAGACGCGCTTCGATGTCCATTTGTTCGGCGATGCCTGCCTCAGCAAGGTCGTCGCGACCGGCATCCACGGCGGCTTGCAGGTTGGCATCGATGGCTTCGTGGCGGTTGCTCTCGTCCGCCATTTTCTTGGCGGCAAGGTGTTTCTGCGCCAACACTTTGCCTAACTCGGCACGCACTTCATCCACCGCCCGCTCGATTTCGCGGATGCTCTCGTTCATGACCGCTTCAGGTGCAAGGTTTTCCGCCGCATCAATCAGGGCATGAAAACCGCCGCTTACCAGACGGCCTACTCGGCGGGATAGGGTTTCGCTCATTTGGATTTTCCTTTCACTAAAATGTGTTTGTTTCATTTGGTATGGCGGCAGTCTTAAACTTCATTTGCCTGCTGCACAATCTTCGCCAGTTTCAAAGTGTTTTCAAGCTGTTGCAGAACGCTGTCGTCGTATGCCGCGCCTTTGCCGGTTACGGCGAGTTGCAGGATGCTGTCGGTGAGGCGGACGATGCGCCACATCAGTTCGCGTTCGTATTTTTTCAAATCGTCGAGGTCAGCTTCTTCGGGCAGGTCGGCGGCGAGCGTTGCGCCTAAATCGGGCAGTTGTTCAAACAAACGAGCCACGATATGCGAATGCGCCCCTGCCTGTTTTTCCGCGTGCAAGATTTCGTGTTTTGCCGCTTGGAAAAATTGCTCCTGCGCCGTCAGTGCGGAGCTGTAATCGCGTGTCTGCGTATGCGCCAAGCGCGCCAGCTTGAGCAATTCGCGGATTTTTTCAGACGGCGTATTCGCACCTTCGATTTTGAGTTCAGCAATAAAATCAGCATCTTCCTGGGTGATGCGCACACTAATTGGGATACGGTTCGTTGCATTCATATTCGTTTGCTTTGGTTTTGTATTCATTTGAATACAAATATACAAGATGGGATTCTGAGGCGCAATACCTGAAACCGTATATTTATGTAAACATCAGGCCGTCTGAAACTTGATTTTCGGTTTTCAGACGGCCTTTTCCTTTATAATCCGTACATTATTTTTATACACACAGCAGGTTCCCCATGTCCAACAAACCCACACTCCTTCTCGTTGACGGCTCTTCTTATCTTTACCGCGCCTATCATGCTATGGGGCAGAATTTGTCCGCGCCCGACGGTGCGCCGACTGGGGCGATGTATGGCGTGTTGAACATGCTGCGCCGGTTGAGGGCGGATTATGTGCACGACTATTGCGCGGTGGTGTTTGACGCTAAGGGTAAAAATTTCCGCCATGAAATGTTCCCCGACTATAAGGCGACGCGCCCGCCGATGCCGGACGATTTGCGCCCGCAGGCGGAAGCCTTGCCGGATTTGGTGCGCCTGATGGGCTGGCCGGTATTGGTGATTCCGCAGGTGGAAGCGGACGACGTTATCGGCACTTTGGCTAAGATGGCTAGCGAAGCAGGGTGGAACGTGGTGGTATCTACCGGCGATAAGGACATGGCGCAGTTGGTGAATGAGCGCGTGACGCTGGTGAACACGATGAGTGGCGAGACGCTGGACATTGAAGGCGTGAAGGAAAAATTCGGCGTGCGCCCCGACCAAATCCGCGATTATCTCGCGCTGATGGGCGACAAGGTGGACAATGTGCCAGGTGTGGAAAAATGTGGCCCGAAAACGGCGGTGAAGTGGCTGGAAGCCTACGGCTCGCTGGTTGGTGTAATGGAACACGCTGGCGAAGTCAAAGGCAAAGTGGGAGAAAACCTGCAAGCCGCTTTGGAACAACTGCCGCTGTCGTATGATTTGGTGACGATTAAAACCGATTTGGATTTGCACACCGAGCTTTCAGACGGCCTTGAAAGCCTGCGCCGCACTACGCCTAAATGGGCGCAGCTGGTTGTCGATTTCAAACGCTGGGGCTTCCGTACTTGGCTGAAAGAGGCGGAAAGCCGTATGCACGAAGCGCAAAACACTGATTTGTTCGGCAGCGAGCATATCGGCGAACAAGCCGCATTGGCGATGGAAACACAGCCTGAAAAACAACCCGAACTCGCCCCTGTCCCTGAAAAACTGGATTATCAAGCCGTTACCACCGAAGCGCAGTTTACCGCTTTGTTGGACAAACTGGCTCAGGCGGACAAAATCGGCATCGATACAGAAACCACGTCATTAGACGCGATGAATGCTGCGCTGGTTGGCATCAGCATCGCGTTCCAAGCAGGCGAAGCGGTTTACATCCCCGTAGGACACAGCCTGACTGCTGCACCCGAACAACTTGATTTGCAAGACGTATTAGGCCGTCTGAAACCGCATTTGGAAAATCCCGCCCTGAAAAAAATCGGGCAAAACCTCAAATACGACCAACACGTTTTCGCCAACTACGACATCGCCTTGAACAGCATTGCCGGCGATTCCATGCTCGCTTCCTACATCATCGAGAGCCACCTTGGACACGGCTTGGACGAATTGTCAGAACGCTGGCTCGGCTTGGAAACCATTACCTACGAATCGCTGTGCGGCAAAGGCGCGAAGCAAATCAGTTTTGCCGATGTTGCCATCGGGCAGGCGACCGAATACGCCGCCCAAGACGCCGATTTCGCCCTGCGTCTCGAAGCGCACCTACGCGCGCAAATGGATACCAAACAGCTTGAAATGTATGAAAAAATGGAGCTGCCCGTCGCGCAAGTATTGTTTGAAATGGAACGCAACGGCGTACAAATCGACCGTGCCGAACTCGCCCGCCAAAGCGCAGAGCTCGGCGCCGAACTGATGAAGCTCGAACAAGAAGCCTACGCCGCCGCAGGCCAGCCGTTCAACCTCAACTCGCCCAAACAGCTACAAGAAATCCTGTTCGACAAAATGGGTATCCCCACCAAAGGCCTGAAAAAAACCGCCAAAGGCGGCATTTCCACCAACGAAGCCGTGCTCGAACAGCTCGCACCCGACTACCCCCTGCCCAAAATCATCCTGCAAAACCGCAGCCTGGCAAAACTCAAATCCACTTACACCGACAAACTGCCCGAAATGATTTCCCCCAAAGACGGCCGTGTGCATACCACCTACGCCCAAGCCGTCGCCATCACCGGCCGCCTCGCCAGCAACAACCCCAACCTGCAAAACATCCCCATCCGCACCGCAGAAGGCCGCCGCGTGCGTCGCGCCTTTACCGCACCGCAAGGCAGCGTCATCGTTTCCGCCGACTATTCCCAAATCGAGCTGCGCATCATGGCGCACCTCTCCGGCGACAAAACCCTCATTACCGCGTTCCAAAACGGCGAAGACGTACACCGCCGCACCGCCGCCGAAGTGTTCGGCATCTCCCCCGAAAACGTCTCGTCCGAACAACGCCGCTACGCCAAAACCATCAACTTCGGCCTGATCTACGGCATGGGCCAATATGGCCTTGCCAAATCATTGGGCATCGACAACATCTCCGCCAAAAACTTTATCGACCGCTACTTCGCCCGCTACCCCGGCGTCGCCGAATACATGCAGCGCACCAAAGAACAAGCCGCCGCGCAAGGCTTCGTCGAAACCCTGTTCGGCCGTCGCCTCTACCTGCCCGACATCCACAACAAAAACGCCAACGCCCGCGCCGGAGCCGAACGCGCCGCCATCAACGCCCCTATGCAAGGCACCGCGTCCGACCTCATCAAACGCGCTATGATAGACGTATCCCGCTGGCTTTCATACGACCTGAAAAGCAAACTGATTATGCAGGTGCATGACGAATTGGTGTTGGAAGTACCCGAAGCCGAACTGGATTTAGTGAAAGAAAAATTGCCGCAGATTATGGCGAAAGTGGACGAAGGGATGTTGAACGTGCCGCTGGTGGCTGAGGTTGGTGTGGGTATGAATTGGGAAGAGGCTCATTGAGGAAATGGTATGTATTTCAATCGCTATGTTTTTGACTGCTATCTGCAAACTGATTCAGCAAGAGAAACTAAAAACTTCTTTGAAAATTTATCTGTATGGGTAAAAGAAGAAAAATGGAAGGAAATATACTCTTACTTATTTAAGCAAGGATATACACAGGAAATCGAAGGTGATTGGATAGAAACTATACAAAACCTATTAGAAAAATTTTCAGATTGGGAACGTGCTGAGAATATTGAGCAGGCAATTGAAAAGTTTGAAGGATTTGTTGATTCTTTTCTTGCTGAAAGTGATAAAAAGGAATGTAGGAACAAATTGGCATGGTTAGATAGAATTTCATTGTTTTTGTATCTAAAAGACCCTGAACATTATATTCCGTATTTTTTTACTAACCGGTTTTTCTTGTTGGAAAGAGTTTTCCAGTCATTTGATATACCTTTGCCAATACTGCCAAGTAAACAGAAATACCGTGATCGTTTCCTTTACTATGGAAATTTATGCCGAGATATATACGAATTTCGGAAAAAATATTCATTAGACTATATAGAATTAAATTGTTTTCTATATGATTTTTCGTTAAAAACCCTACCTGATTTTATCAATGCCGATGAATTGCCTGATGCGATCAATATTTATATCAGTGGAGGAACAAAAGAGGATACGGATCTATTAACGAAGAATGGGGAAAAATATCAAACTTTTTGGCAGGGAAATCCGCAAACGAAAATAGGGGATATTATTTTATTGTATAGTTTGTCCCCGTATAGTGGATTAACGGCTATCTTCCGCGCGGTATCTCCTACCTACTATGATCCATTTAGTAACTATCCTGAACGAGTTTGGGTAGGCTGTCCCATAGTCATTCAGACGATTCATTTATCTGAATTGAAAAATAATCCAGTTTGGAAAGAAAAAGGTTTGGTTAAAGCCAATATGCAAGGAGTGAATGGAAGGGAATGTACATCAGATGAATACAATGCAATCATAGAGATATTAAAATCTAAAAACTTTGATGTTTCTATACTGCCAAAATTACCATTTTTGGACGAGCCTGATTTTGGCAATTTAAGTAATGAGCGGGATGTAGAAATTACTTTACTTGAACCGTTGTTGAAACAATTAGGGTTTGATGAAGATGATTGGCTAAGGCAGATGACTTTAAGAATGGGGCGTAATGATCGTGTTTTTCCTGATTATGCCCTATTTGCAAATGATCGACGTGGAGAAGAGAGTGCCCGATTTATTTGGGAAGCCAAATATCGTATTGCTAATGAAAGACAGTTAAAAGATGCCTTCCTGCAGGCGAAGTCTTATGCTTTGCGTTTGGGGTGTGATGGCTTTGGCTTGGTTGCGCTTGAAGGGGTATGGATTTCAACTCGGCAAGATGACTTTAAGTGGGAGCGATTGCATAAGTTTTCTTGGAGTTCATTGAAACAAAAAGAAAATTTTTCAAGATTAAGAAAATTTTTCAAGATTGACAGGATTGGCAGATAAACGTGTATTGATTAAGTAGTCGTAGGTTGAATTCAAAACATATCCAAGGTCGTCTGAAAACCTTTCAAGGTTTTCAGACGACGTTATATTCAGCATTACTAGATTTTAAGAATTTGATTTATGGGTGTAATTAAAAAATAGTTATGGTATCGAAAATAAAAAATGAATAAGACTGGGAATATAAGATGAAATTGTTACTCGCTTGTTTTTTAATAGCTGTCGTGATTTTTCTTTTTAGGCTTATGCGACGGAGTACGGTTAAGGAATATGCTCCTGTCCAGACTTCTGATCCTATTCAAGCTATTACTCAGTTGGCAGAAGAAGGAAATGTCCAGGCTCAATATGAATTAGCCGGGTTATGTTGTAATAAAGAGCCTAAAGATTATCGAAAGGCAGTGCATTGGTATATGAAGGCGGCAGAGCAGGGGCATCTTGATGCGCAATGCCTTTTGATAAAGGAGTATTCTAGTTTTTTGACTAACAGGGACTATGAGCAGTTGAAACAGTGGCTGTATGTGAAGGCAGAGGAGGGTATTGTTCAAGCCAAATTCTATTTGGGTGAGCTGTATTTCCAACTGTCAGATTATGAACAGGCATTGTATTGGTATCGTTTGGCTGGTAATCAGGGATATGGCCCTGCTGATTGCCAAATAGGAACAATGTACGAGTATGGAATAGGTGTTCCTCAAGACTATAAACAGGCAGAAGAATGGTTTATTAAAGGCGGGCCATATGGCGATGCTCAGTGGCATCTGTTGACGATGTATGAGCATATGGCAAATGAAGGAGATATAGAGGCTCAATACAAATTGGGTTTGCAGTATCGATACGGTGGAAGTGTAGATCAATGGGATCCTTCTTTTGGTATTGATTATAAGCAGGCACTGTCTTTATTTCGTAAATTGGCGGAACAAGGGCATGCCGATGCTCAGTTTGAATTGGCTCAGATGTACAATGATGGAGTAGGCGTGACGCAAAATGATGTATTGGCGATTTATTGGTATCGTAAAGCGGCAGAGCAGGGAGTTGCATCGGCTCAGTTTCGTTTGGGCATTAAGTATAAACTTGGCCAAGGTTTTCAACAGGATGAAACGCTGGCTCAGGAATGGTTTGAGAAGGCTTATAGCAACGGGTATCCTCGTGAAGAGTCTTAAGGTTCAATAAGTAGTTGCTCAAGTAACCTGACAATAATATTAGGCCGTCTGAAAATCCCTAAATATTTTCAGACGGCCTTTTTCTATTTTTTCCATTTCCTGTATTATTCATATTGATTTAAACACTCTTTCTTGAAAGGTCAAAAATAATGTCGCTCACTTTAAAATCTGTTCTGACCGCCGGTTTGCTCCTTCTTGGATTCCAAGCTGTAGCCCAAGATATTCCGCAAGCGTTTCAAGGTAAATGGGCCGGGCATTATGAAGGGAAAGTATCGCCCAAACATGTAAGGGCTTTATGTGCCATGGGTTATGATGAAAACGCTGCTATGGATAATGTCGATGTGTCGGAAGATAGCGGCTTTTATATTGAAATAGGTAAAAAATCAATTGAATTAAAGGGTTGGGAATGGGGTGAGAAATATACGAAACTGAATTATCGAATTTATTCGCCCGATAAAATCGCAGGTACGGCACGCGTTCGGGAAGAGGAGCCGGAGCAAGGTACGCAGATTTATAACGATAATTTTGAGTTTTCTTTAAACCGAGGCGTGCTGACGCAAAGATTCCGTGATTACTCGACGGACGGCTCAGGCAAAAAAGTTTGGCGGACGCGTACGCTGATGCGTTGCAAATAATATTCGGTAAATCATTGCTTATCTGTTGATGTATTCATGATACATAAAGAAAACATGCTTAAGGCCGTCTGAAAATCCTTAAACATTTTCAGACGGCCTTTTTATGCCGATTCTTTATCTTCTATTTGCCGTATGCTTTTATTCTCGGCCTTTTGTCTCTTTTTTTCATGAATAATGTTGCCGGTGTTACAATCGGCATATTCTTATTGTTATCAAACAGGTGTTTCATGCAGTTTTTTGGCCTGCTTATTCCTATTATGATCGGCTATTTTCTTGATGAGATGGCCACGGGCGTGATTATTGGGTCGTTGTTTTGGCTGGTTGCTTGGTCGATTGCCAAACAGCGTCAAGAAGAGCGTTTGGCTGAATCTGCTACGGCAGGCGACAGGATGCAGAAGCTGGAGCAGGAAGTCGAGCTGCTGAAACGGCGTTTGTCGGTGTTGGAGCATGAGGCTGTCCGTGATGAGGCGAAGGTAGGGCAGGGGCTTGAGGCTCGGGCTGTTGCCGATGTTCAGACGGCCTCTGAGCCGCTTCATGTTCGGATTGAGCCTGAGGCGGAAGCTGCGCCTGTTAAGCAGAAGATTGAAGAGGCGTTTGCTCCTTCTTTTTCTATACCTATTAATCCTGTTTCTGCCAAGGCTGCTGCTTCGTCTGAGCCTGTTGCGGAAGAAGTTGTCGGGGCGGTTGCTCCGGTTGTTGCTGAACAAGCAGGGCTGCCTAAGGAAGAGGCTGTTATTGCTTCGATGCCGTCTGAAAAAGAAGAAGCGCCATCGCGTCAATTCGTTATCCATAAAGATAAGGTGGAAGGCGGAGAGTACAAGTTTTCCGACAATCCGATGGTTGCTTGGTTCTTGCGCGGTAATCCGCTGTTGAAAACCGGTATTGTGGTGTTGTTCCTCGGCTTGGCGTTCCTCTTGCGCTATGCCTCCGAGCGGGTTCATGTGCCGGTGGAGCTGCGTTATCTGACTGTGGCAGGCGCGGGTTTGGCGGCGGTGGTCGGCGGCTGGAAGCTGCAAAGCCGTAAGCGTGAATATGGCTTGGTGTTGCAGGGTTTCGGCGTGGCGGTGATGTATTTGACGGCGTTGGCGGCGTTGAAACTGCATCCGCTGCTGCCTGTGTCGGTCGTGTTCGGGCTGATGGTGGCGATGGTTGTGCTGATGGCGTGGCTGGCGGTAAGGCAGAATGCGCAAATTATGGCGCAGGTTGCTTTAATCGGCGGTATGGCCGCGCCTTTGCTGACTTCAGACGGCAGCGGCAATTATTTGGTGCTGTTTTCTTATCTTGCCCTGCTCAACGGCGGTGTGGCCGCGATTGCGTGGTTTAAGGCATGGCGTCCGCTGAACCTGACGGGTTTTGTCGCTACTTTTGCCATTGCCGCGCTGTGGGGCATGCGAAGTTATACGCCGCAACATTTCGCCACTACCGAGCCTTTCCTGATTTACCACTGGCTACTCTATACCTTTATCGCGTATCTGTTCGCACGCCGTAAGTTGACGGAAAACAGCGAAGACAGCGTTACGCCGATTGCCGACAATGCGACTTTGGAAGAAATCGGCAAGAGTATTTATACACACGGCCTGCGCGTGCATGTCCTCGACCATACTTTATTGTTTGGCACGATGGCGGCGGCGTTCGGCCTGCAATACCGCATGGTGGAGCATTGGCCGTCTGCGGATGCGCTTTCCGCATTGGGTTTTGCCGCTGTTTACGCACTGGCCGCGCTGCTGCTGAAACGTCAGCAGGGGCTGTATATTTTGCGTCAGGCATTTTTTGCGTTGGCGGTGTTGTTCCTCACGATTGCCGTTCCGCTTTATTTTGAACCAAGCAATACAGTTATTTTGTGGAGTGCCGAATCCGCACTGGTTTATTTCTTCGGTTTGCGCCAACAGCGTCCGCATATCCGTTTGGGTGCGCTGATGGTTTATCTCTTGGCGGCACTGATTCAGCTGGGCAATTATCAGAACTTCGGCACCGATACCGTTCTGGAAGGACAGTGGTTTACGACGGTCGTGGTGTTGCTTGGCGGAGCAGCGATTTACTTGCTGTGGTATTTCTCGCGTCGCGAAGGTTCGGCGCAATGGGAAAAATCCGTTCAGACGGCCGTGTTGTCTGCCGCCTTGCTGTACATCTCTATTTTGCCTTTGCTTTTCTTGGCCGACCAAGGCAGCATTGTCGCTCTCTCCGCTTTGGCGGCGGCGTGGGCATTCTGCCGGCGCAAACATGAGCCGAATGTGTTTATCACATTTGCCTTGGGCAATGTATTGTTCGCCCTGTTGCTGCAATCCGGCATTATTTATGAATCCCAAGGCTTCCTGAGCCATCTGTACCTTATTGCCGCTACGCCTTTGCTGTTTGCGGCTGCCTACGCGCTGCAATATCCGCGCGTGCCGGTTGCAAGTGAAAAGCCGGAAGGAAACGAGGTTTACTTTGCGCAGGTTTCAGGCTGGATCATCCTGCTTACAGCGTTGGCAACAGGCAGCTACGCCCTTTATATGCAATGGACAGGCGAGGAAACCCTGTTTATCGAGTTGTGGATGTGGCCGATATTTGCCGGCTTGCTGCTGTTTGCCAAACGTTTGAAATGGGAAGAATTGCTGCAGGCAAACTTGGCATTCCTGCCCGTGTTTGCCCTGCATTTTGTCTTCTACCATACCGAACACGCATGGACAGCCGCCGCAGCCTTGCCGCTTGCCGCCGCTACCGTGTTGAACTTCATCATTCTGAACAATTATCCGCGCCCTGATCTGATTTGGCTGCACAAACTCAATATCACAATACTCGGCATACTTTGGACGCTTTGGACGGCGCTGTATGTCGGCGGCCTCCTCTCCGGCGTTTGGACTCAGCTTTCATGGCTGGTCGTGCCTTTGGCAATGTGGATTGTTTTCCATACGCAGCGCCAACGCGCATTTTTCAGACGGCATCAAGCCATTTATCAGCATTTTGCTATGCCGTTGTGCGCCCTTGCCGCCGCCTGTTGGATGCTGTGGACCAACTTCTCCACGCCGTTCCAACCTTCGCCGTTGCCGTATATTCCCGTGCTTAATCCGGTGGAACTTGCCAGCGCCGGTATGCTTTGGTTTGCCCTGAAATCCCTGCCCGAAGCCTTGCCGCCCGAGCTTCGCCGTACCACGGCAACCACAGTTTCCGCCTTGGCATTTATGCTGATCAGCGCAGGCGTGATGCGCGTATGGCATTTCTACGACGGCATTACTTGGCGTCTCGACATCATGCTCCAATCCTTCGGCCTGCAAGCCAGCCTCTCCGTCGTTTGGGCAGTAACCGCCATCATCTTGATGGTACTCGGCAACCGCCGCAAACAGCGTTCCTACTGGATGACAGGCGCGACGCTGATGGGCATCGTGGTCGTCAAACTCTTCCTGATCGAGCTTTCCAACAGCGGCGGTATTGCGCGCATCGTCTCCTTCATCATCGTCGGCTTGCTGTTGCTTCTGGTCGGCTGGTTTGCCCCCGTTCCGCCCAAAGCAGAGAATGATGGCGAACCTAAAGCCTAATCATTAACTTCAAATAAAAAGGCCGTCTGAAAAAGCAGCGTTATCTGTTTTCAGACGGCCTTTATTTTTTAGAAGGTGCCATCTGCTTTGTTCTGGAATGACTAATCGTATTGAGTTATGATGCCTTTTAATATATAAATGGATAAGCCGTAGGCCGTCTGAAAAAAGCAAACGGGTGCAACCCGAATATCCGCATACCACGCATAATGCGCCCGACAGACTGACCATGGGCGGACACATAAAGATAAAAACCGCTACCGAAGGAAATAGAAAATGCCTAACCGCAATGAGCTTCCCTTACTTTATTCTTGTTCCGGATGTTCCTATGTGGCGCAGCTGGCCAACAACACAGCCGTAGCGCTCGACCATGCCGGAGAATTTGAAATGTCGTGCATTTCCGGCGTGGGCGGCAAAGTCGCGCCGTTGGTACGCAAAGCGCAGTCCGGACGGCCGATGTTGGTTATTGACGGCTGTCATCTGCATTGCGCCAAATCGTGTTTGGAAAATGTGGGCGTCGAAATCCCGGAAGGGCATCATGTAAAACTATACGAACTGGGCTACAAAAAACGCTTTGGCAAAAGCTATGACGAGGCTACGGTAGAAGAAGTTTATCAATATGTTTTGACGAAGAAGGGCGATGTATTGAGCAGTTAACGATCTTTAATAACAAAAAATTTAATCAAGAGGAAACAATCCATGGAACAATTATTTATTCCCGGCAGTATTATTGCCGATTATTTTTATATCGGCCTTTTCCTGCTGGTTGCCGCGTCTTTGATTGCGGGCTATGTCGATGCTATTGCGGGCGGAGCAGGGCTGATTTTGATTCCTGCATTTTTGATGGTAGGTTTACCACCTCAGGTCGCGTTGGCACAGGAAAAATTGGTGAGTACCATCGGTACGGTGGCTGCGATTAAAAATTTTATGAAGAGCAGTTCGATCGTATGGCATATTGTGCCGGTTGGCATTGTTGCGGCTTTAATTGGGGCATTTGTCGGTGCAAAAGTCATTTTGATTCTTCCGGTGGAAACCATCAATTACATTATTCTTGCGTTTTTGCCCATAGGCTTGTTGGCAACTTTGTTTAAAGGTGTTTTGCTGAAAAAAGAAGACGAGCGTGGTGAAATAAAAAAATCCGTTATTGCCGTATTTTTAACTTGTCTGATTGTTGGTTTTTATGACGGTTTTTTTGGCCCGGGTACAGGTAGTATTTTCATCATTGCTTTGTTTGTCATTAACAAATTGTCGTTGTTGCAGGCTTCGGCTACTTCCAAGATTTTCAATTTTGCTTCTAACATCGGGGCATTTGTTGCCTTCTTGATAGCAGGGAAAATGGCGTTCCTAATCGGAATCCCGATGATTTTGGCAAATTTGTTGGGCAACCATTTTGGCAGCCTCCATGCTATTAATTCAAACGGAGAAGTTATTCGTAAGGTTTTGGTTGTAACGGTTTTGCTGATTATCGTTTCAATGGCATATAAGGCTTTTTCGGCTTAATAGATAGATGTTAAAAGGCCGTCTGAAAATTTTTCAGACGGCCTTTATCATTCCAAGTCTTCTAATTTCTAAATCTCCTCCAATTTTGCAAACTTGGTGTCCAGCTCTTTTACGCCCTGTTTGCCGAAGTTGATGGTCAGTCGGGCGGATTCGCCTTTGTCCACGGCATCGATGATGACGCCGGTGCCGAATTTGGCGTGGCGGACGTTTTGGCCGATGCGGAAGCCTGCGTAGGTTTGCGGCTGTTTGTAGTCATCGATGATTTTGTCTTTGGATGCGACGGTTTGGCGCGGGCTGCCGTAGCTGTCGTAGGCGGTTTTTTTGACGGACAGGTAGTGCAATACTTCGGGCGGGATTTCTTCGACGAAGCGGGAGACGATGCCGAATTGGGTTTGTCCGTGCAGCATGCGTTGTTGCGCCATGGTGATGTAGAGGCGTTTGCGGGCGCGGGTGATGGCGACGTACATGAGGCGGCGTTCTTCTTCGAGGCCGCCGCGTTCGGCAAGGCTCATTTCGCTGGGAAAGCGGCCTTCTTCCATGCCGGTGAGGAAAACGGCGTTAAATTCCAAGCCTTTGGAGGCGTGGACGGTCATCAGTTGGACGGCTTTTTCACCTGCGCCTGCTTGGTTTTCGCCGGATTCGAGGGCGGCGTTGCTGAGGAAGGCAAGGATGGGGAAGGCGGGGTCGTCTGAAATGTTGTCGGGCAGGGTTTCAAAGTTGCTGTCTTCGGGTTTGAACTCGATGGCGGCGTTGACGAGTTCGTCGAGGTTGTCGAGGCGGTCTTGGTTGTCGCCTTTTTGGGTTCGGTAGTGTTCGGTCAGACCGCTGTCTTTGAGGATGCCGACGATGATTTCGGACAGGGGCATTTGTCCGACTTGGTTGCGCAGGGCTTCAATCAGGCGGACGAAGGCGGCGATTTTGGTGGCTTTTGCGCCGGCATTGCAGGCTGCCTGCCAAAGGGTGATGCCTTGTTCGTTTGAGGCCGTCTGAAGGTTTTCGATGGTGCGTGCGCCGATACCGCGCGGTGGGAAGTTGATGACGCGCAAGAGGGCGTTGTCGTCGTCGGGATTGACGGCAAGGCGCAGGTAGGCGAGGGCGTGTTTGATTTCTTGGCGTTCGTAAAAGCGCAGGCCGCCGTAGATTTTGTAGGGGATGCCGCTGCGGAACAGGCTTTGTTCGATGACGCGCGATTGGGCGTTGCTGCGGTAGAGGACGGCGATTTCGTCCAAATCCCAGCCTTCGAGTTCGAGGGCTTTGGTTTCGTCCACGATGAATTGGGCTTCTTCGAGGTCGGTAAAGGCGGAGTAGTAGCGGATTTTGTCGCCTGCTTCGGCGTCGGTGCGCAGGTTTTTGCCGAGGCGTTCGTCGTTGTTTTCGATGACGGCGTTGGCGGCGGCGAGGATGTTGCCGACGGAGCGGTAGTTTTGTTCGAGTTTGACGGGTGCGTCGATGTGGAATTCTTCCATCAGCGCGGTCATGTTGCCGACGTGCGCGCCGCGGAACCGGTAGATGCTTTGGTCGTCGTCGCCGACGGCAAATACTGCTGTGTTGTTGCCGGCAATCAGTTTCAGCCAGGCGTATTGCAGTTTGTTGGTGTCTTGGAACTCGTCGACCAGAATGTGGTTGAAGCGGTTTTGGTAGTGTTGGCGCAGGATTTCGTTGTTTTGCAGCATTTCGTAGCTGCGCAGCATGAGTTCGGCAAAATCGACCACGCCTTCGCGTTGGCAGATTTTGTCGTATTCGGCGTAGCACTCAATCATGCGGCGTGTGTGCGGATCGGGCGCGCTCAAGACGGAAGCGCGCAAACCGGATTCTTTTTGCGCGTTGATAAAGCCTTGCAGCGAACGCGGCGCGATGATTTCTTCGGCGATGTTGAGGCTTTTGAGCAGGCGTTTGATCAGGGAAAGCTGGTCGCCGCTGTCGAGGATTTGGAAGGAGGAGGGCAGGCCGGCATCGCGGTGGTGCAGGCGCAAAAAGCGGTGGCAGAGACCGTGGAACGTGCCGAGCCACATGGCGCGGACGTTGACGGGAATCATCGCGCCGAGTCGGGTTTGCATTTCTTTGGCGGCTTTGTTGGTAAACGTTACCGCCATAATGCTGTGTACGCTGGCCTGACCGCTTTGCAAAAGCCATGCGATGCGCGTGGTCAGTACGCGCGTCTTGCCGCTGCCCGCGCCCGCCAGCACAAGGGCGGATTGCGGCGGCCAGGTTACGGCGGAGAGTTGTTCGGGGTTTAAGCCTTGCAGGAGGTTGGGGGCGGATTCGTTGGAAAACATGAAGAGGACGTCTGAAAATAAATGGGAATGCAATATTTTAAAGGAAATACAAAAGGCCGTCTGAAAAGATGTTTCAGACGGCCTTTGCGTTGGAAGCCGATTAGAACGGACGTACTTCCAAACCGAACATACGGCGTGCGGTGTTCAGCATTTGGCAGCTGAAGCCCCACTCGTTGTCGTACCATGCGAACACTTTAACCATTTTGCCTTCGGTTACTTTGGTCAGCGTAGAGTCGAATGTGCTGGCTTGGGTAGTGTGGTTGAAGTCCATAGAAACCAGCGGCAGGGTGTTGTAACCCAAAACGCCTTTCAGACGGCCTTCTTCGGAAGCGGCTTTCATCAGCGCGTTGATTTCTTCGACAGAAGTCTCGCGGCTTGCTTGGAAGCTCAGGTCAACCAGGGAAACGTTGACGGTCGGTACGCGGATGGCGAGGCCGTCGAGTTTGCCTTTCAGGGCAGGCAATACCAAGCCGACGGCTTTTGCCGCGCCGGTTTTGGTCGGAATCATGTTTTCCACGCCGCTACGAGCACGGCGCAGGTCTTTGTGGCGTACGTCGGTGACGGTTTGGTCGTTGGTCAGCGCGTGGATGGTGGTCATCACGCCGTTTACGATGCCGATGTTTTCGTTCAACACTTTGGCCACGGGCGCCAGGCAGTTGGTGGTACAGGACGCATTGGAGATAACGGTCATGTCGACGGTAATCACGTCGTCGTTTACGCCGTAAACGATGGTTGCGTCAACGTCATCGCCGCCGGGAGCGGAAATCAGCACTTTTTTCGCGCCGCTTTCCAAGTGGATTTTGGCTTTCTCTTTGCTGGTGAACGCGCCGGTACATTCCATGACCAAGTCAACGCCCAATTCGCCCCATGGCAATTCGGCAGGATTGCGGGTGGAGAAGTAAGGGATTTTTTTACCGTTGATGATGAGGTGTTTTTCATCATGGGAAACATCGGCGTCAAAGCGGCCGTGAACAGTGTCAAATTTGGTCAGGTGGGCGTTGGTCTCGATGCTGCCGCTGGCGTTGATGGCAACGATGTCGAGTTGGTCTTGCAGTTTGTAGTCGAAAATAGCGCGCACTACTTGGCGGCCGATGCGGCCATAACCGTTGATGGCAACTTTGATACCCATGGCTTTTCCTCTTCTTTTGGGTTTGGGTTGTGGATTGAATGGCGGCAATTATAGCAAAATTGTAGTGCTGTGTAATTAATGTTTTATTGAAATTTTTTGATTCGATTATTTTTAATTGTAGATGATTAGAGTAGAAATACGGGTTTAAAATTGATTTTATTTTGGATTTTTTGTTATTTTATTTTTTATTCATTTTATTTTTAATATTTTATGCTTATTTTAAATGATGGTGATGAAGAGTGTAGAAAAAGGCGGATTGTTTTTGTTTATATTAAACGGAATTTTGGAGCGGTTTCTTGATTACAACATGCAACAGTGAAATTTTCAGACGGCCCGGATTGGACGGAGGGAAACAGGCCGTCTGAAACATTTTGATGACGGGGGATTTGAATGCGTTGGGTTGCCGCTTTTCCTTACGGGATAAGGGAAAGGCGGTTTGCGGCAAGGGCGGTTGTCAGTGTGAAGAGGAGGAAAAAACGGGGCTTGGGTGTTGCGTTTGGTTTGTATATAAAGAAGTGTATGAAGATTTTAGTCGTAGTGCATGAAGATTTTCCTTGCGATTTTAATGCAATACTGACTTGCCAACAGTGTTAAATTTTTTTACGATAAGGTCAGATTATGTTTGCATGGCCATAAGCGGTGCATTCTTTAAATACCGGATATTATCCTTGTCCGAATATCTATTTTAACCGGCCGCTTTGTCCGGCCTGATTTCTAAATATATACGCGCAAGGCCGGGAGGCCTTGACGACACTCGATTTTTAAGAGGTTCATTGTGTCAAATTCTCAATCCAGCGAACGCGCGACGTTTAGCAGTCGCCGTGCCTTTATGTTTGCCGCCATCGGCTCGGCCGTGGGCTTAGGCAACATTTGGCGTTTCCCTTACATCGCCTTCGACAACGGCGGCGGTGCTTTCGTCCTCCCTTATTTGGTTGCGCTGTTGACGGCAGGTATTCCGCTGTTGCTGCTCGACTATGCCATCGGCCACCGTTACCGCGGTTCGCCTCCTTTGGCTTTCCGCCGCCTTGGCCGTTGGTTTGAGCCGGTGGGTTGGTGGAACTTCCTGACCAACGTCATCATCTGTATCTACTACGCCGTGATTGTCGGTTGGGCGGCAAGCTATGCCTATTATTCATTTACTTCTGCATGGGGTGCGGATCCGCAGGCATTCTTCTTCAAAGACTTCCTGCAAATGGCCGATGCCAAAGACTTGGGCTTGGACTTTGTCGGCAAAGTGGCCGGCCCGCTGATTGCCGTGTGGGTGTTTACGCTGGCGATTATGGCTTTGGGCGTGCAAAAAGGCGTGGCCGGTGCGTCCACATTCTTCATGCCGTTGTTGGTGGTGATGTTTGTCATCATGGTGGGCATTGCGCTGACTCTGCCGGGTGCGGCAAAAGGTTTGGACGCTTTGTTTACGCCTGACTGGAGCCGTTTGGCGGATCCGAAAGTCTGGGTAGCCGCATACGGTCAAATTTTCTTCTCGCTCTCCATCTGCTTCGGCATCATGATTACTTATTCTTCTTACCTGAAGAAAAAAACCGACTTGGGCGGCACAGGCTTGGTTGTCGGCTTTGCCAACAGCAGCTTTGAGTTGCTCGCCGGTATCGGCGTATTTGCCGCATTGGGCTTTATGGCTCAAGCCGCAGGCAAAGAAGTCAGCGAAGTGGCATCCAGCGGTATCGGTTTGGCGTTTATCGCGTTCCCGACAATCATCAACCAAGCGCCAATGGGTGCATTGATCGGCGTGTTGTTCTTCGGCTCGCTGGTGTTTGCGGGTGTAACTTCCATGATTTCCATCGTTGAAGTGATTGTGGCCGCGATTCAAGACAAAATGAACATCGGCCGTGTCAGCGCGACGATGATTGCAGGCGTTCCCATGGCGATTGTTTCCACCTTGCTGTTCGGTACGACCACCGGCCTGCCTGTGTTGGACGTATTGGACAAATTCATCAATACTTACGGCATTGTGGCTGCCGGTTTTGTTTACGTTTTGGCGATTGTTTTGTTGCGCAAGCTGCCCGAACTGCGCAATCACTTGAACGCGCTGTCTTCCATCCGTGTCGGCAAAGTGTGGACCGCCAGCGTGGTGGTTACCGTCGCCATGCTCGGCTATATGCTTTATCAGGATACTGCCGGCCTCTTAAAAGAGAATTACAGCGGCTATCCTGACAGCTTCCTCAATATCTTCGGTTGGGGCATGGTAGGCGCCATCCTCATATTGTCGGTCTTGCTGTCGTTCTTGCCGTGGAAACACGGTCAGGGCTTCAACGTCAAAGACGAACATGAACACGAACGTGAAGGAGACGAATAATGAGTATTTCAGCCATTATTATGATGCTTGTCGCATTGATCGTCATTTGGGGCGGATTCATCGTCTCCGTCCTGCGCCTGCCTAAAGAATAAGGCTTGAGCAAATGAAAAGGCCGTCTGAAAGTCATTTTTCAGACGGCCTTTTTGTTACATAGCAAGGGGACGGAAGAGGGGAAATCATCTTGGTGGATGGCATGGGCAAGATTTTTAATAATAGATGGCCGGGTATGATGTATAAATTATATCTATTTGTTTTAAAAGGATTTAAATCCAATTATCGTGTTAATAAACCGTTGTTCCCTTCAATCTTTGCCCGCTGTTTTCTTTGTTCTAGAATAGAGTCCGCAATGCCTTTTATGAGGCATTAGGTACAGTATCCGTTTATTTGTTAAGGAGAATTTCATGGCTAAAGTACATCAACCAAGTAAAGAAAGTGATTCTGAAGATTTTGTTATCCGCCTCGATCCGCGCGAGTGGGACGGTACTTTTTCAGAAGAAGGCAAAGGTCCTAATGACGGCTATGATGATGACCATACCATCCGACTCGATCCGCGCGAATGGGACGGTACTTTTTCAGGAGAAGGCAAAGGTCCTAATGACGGCTATGATGATGACCATACCATCCGCCTCGATCCGCGCGAATGGGACGGTACCTTTTCAGGAGAAGGCAAAGGGCCTAATGACGGCTATGATGATGACCATATCATCCGCCTCGATCCGCGCGAGTGGGATGGTACTTTTTCAGGAGAAGGCAAAGGGCCTAATGACGGCTATGATGATGACCATATCATCCGCCTTGATCCGCGTGAGTGGGAAGGTTTCGAGCCTGCGCAGCCGGCCGCGAAGCCGATATTGGAATCCAAAGCTTTCGATGGCGATGAACTTTTGAGCCGTGCCTTTGGTGAGGCTGATCCTCTTGATTCTTCTGCCGGTCTTTCCTCAGACAATGCGACCTATTCAAGCAATGGCACAGGTTCATCTGCGTTGGATACTATCCATGATTTAGCAGAGGCTTCTATTTTCAAACTGTAATCGTTCCATAATATAAAAGGCCGTCTGAAACCAATATATGTTTCAGACGGCCTTTGTGTGTATGGTCATCAGGACGGGGCCTAACTCATCATCCAGATTACCAAATGCACCATGGTCGGGCCAAACAATACCATAAACAGTCCGGCCAAAATCATGGTCAGGCTGGCCATCACGCCTTCGGTTTCGTGGCGTTGTCCGGCACGCGATGTGCCGAAGCCGTGGGCGGCATTGCCGAATGCCACGCCGTTGGCGGTGTGGAAACGGATGCGGGTAAAGGCCAAAAACAGGTCGCCGAATATCATGCCGACAAAGCCGGTGATGATGGTGAACAGGGAAACGAGCGAGGCGGAGCCGTGGATTTCGCTGGCGAGGACGACGGCAAACGGGGTGGAGATGGAACGCGCCATCAGGCTGTTGGTCACTTCGTTGTTGAAGTGGAACATATGGCTCATGAGGAATGCGCTGACTACGCCGACAAACATGCCCACCATAATGGCGATGGAGAGGATGGGCAGTTGGCGGCGGATAACTTCGCGGTTTTCATAAATGGGGACGGCAAAGGCAACGGTAACCGGAGTGAGCAGGAAGACGATGCCTTGGGTATATTTATGGTAGGTGTCGTAATTGACGCCGAATGCCAGCAGCAGGAGGATGGTGCTGACGGAGACGGTAACGACGGGGGAGAAAATCATTAAGGGTTTTTTGCGGTGGATTTTTTTGGCAACGACATAGGCAAAGCAAGTCCAGATGAAGCAGGCGAGGGCGGTGTAGTCCATTTTTATTCTCTATTTTTAGGAGTGGAGTTTTTTGTAGAGGCGGCGTTTCCAGCGGTAGCAGAAATCGAGGGTCAGGGCGGTGCTGATCATCACGAGCGCGGTGCCGACGGCGATGGTCAAAATCAGCTGCCAACCTTCGGACATCAGCAGGTCTTGATATTGCAAGACGGAAACCATGATGGGGATGAAGAAAAAGACGAGTTCGCCCAATGCCCATTTTGCGCCGCGGTCAACCATGCCCGGGCGGATGATGCCGAGCCCCAAAAGGGCGAGCATGAGGAACAAGCCCAATACGCCTGAAGAAATAGGCAGATGCGTGAAGCGGACGATAAGGTCGGAGACGCCCCATACTGTGCCGATGATGGCAAGCTGCAAGGCCGTCTGAAAAAATCTGGTGAGGGAATCCATGATATGGGTGTGTGTTGAATGAAAGGCTTGATTATAGAAACCTGGTTTCTGCATAATATGAATTATTAAACGAATAATCATGCCTTAGAGGAATAATGGACTTTAAAAGCCTGTATTGTTTTACCGAACTCATCCGCCTGCAAAGTTTTTCGGCCACGGCTTCCGCGTTGAATTTGACGCAGCCGACGGTCAGCAAAATCATTCAGGCTTTGGAAGAAGAATTGGGCGTGCCGCTTTTGTGCAAAGAAAACGGACGCAAAAAGCGGCAGGTGCAGCCGACCGCAATCGGCGAAGAAGTCTATCGCCACGCGTTAAACCTTCTACACGAACGCGATTTGCTGCTGGCCCGCATTGACGATTACCGCCATGTCAAAAGCGGGACGCTGCGTTTGGGTTTGGCTTTGTTTGGCAGCGATTTGCTCAGTCATGCGCTGTTTGATTTCCACCAAAAATGGCCGGACATTGAATTGTCGTTTTTGGAACAAGGCTCGCTCGCCATCGAGCAATCCTTGCGCAACAACGAACTCGATGCCGGACAGCTGCTCGCGCCGGTTCACGAAGACTTCGACAGCATCACGTTGTGCGACTATCCGCTGGTGGTCTTGATGCCGAAAAATCGGGCGAGACACGATGCGCTGACGCTCAAAAGCCTGCAACACGAGCCCTTCATTCTGTTCGGCGCAGGCTTTTCCCTCAACGAAACCATTCAGACGGCCTGCCGCAATCAAGGTTTTACGCCCAACGTTGTTTGCCGTACCGGACAATGGAATTTGGTTGCCGACATGGTGGCGCACAATATGGGCATTGCCTTGTTACCCGAATACTATGCCCGAAAAATCAATCCCGATGTCTTTGCCGCCATTCCTTTGGTCGAACCCGAAATCCGCTGGCAGCTCACCATGGCATGGAAAAAACACCAACGCCCGACGCCGGCCTTAAGGGCTTGGTTGGACGTGGTCAGGGAAGCGTTTGGAAGGCGAAACAAATAAAATCAAATCATCAGGCCGTCTGAAAAAAAAGGTATTGCCATCACCCGGTTTCAGACGGCCTTTCCCGTTAAAAATGGTAAAACGGCCTAAAAAAGAGTAGAATATGCACCGTTTACAACTCTGCGCCTCTCAGCAGGCTCGAATTATGGACCTTCCCAGTTCGCCTTTGAACTTCCCATCAGACACACAACAACCATAATCATCCCGCCGAAATGCCTCCCCGCGTCCGGCGGGCGGAGCATTTATGAGCATCGAACAAACCCCTCCGAATCTCGACCATACCCCCGACAATGAAGCGGTGGAAGACCGCATTTCTGACGATCGCATCTCTGACGATATCGACCGCATCCACGCCTTATGTGAAATCCTCGAGCCGTCCTTCGAACAAATCGAAGCAGGCGTGCCGATTGAAGACGAAAGCCTGCGCGACAAGTTCACCGAGCTGACCGTCCTCTTGGCCGAGCTGCACCCTGCCGACGTGGCCGCCGTCTTGGAATCCCTGCCGCCGCGCGAGCGTAACATCGTCTGGCTTTTGGTTGCCCCGGAAGACGACGGCGAAGTGTTGCTGGAAGTATCCGACGCCGTACGCGAAACGCTGATCGAGTCCATGGACAAAGACGAGCTGTTGGCCGCCGTCGATGATTTGGACGCAGACGAATTGGCAGAGCTGGCAGACGACCTGCCGCACCAAGTGGTGTACGAAGCGCTGCAAACGCGTGATGAAGAAGAACGCGAGCAGGTCAAAGCGGCGATGTCTTACGAAGACAACCAAGTCGGCGCGATTATGGACTTTGAATTGGTCAGCATCCGCGCCGATGTGGCGTGTGAAGTCGTATTGCGCTACTTGCGCCGTTTCGACAGCCTGCCCGACCATACCGACAAGATTTTCGTGGTCGATGAAAACGACGTGTTGCAAGGCGTTCTGCCCATCCGTAAACTCTTGGTTGCCGACCCCGAAGACATGGTGGCGGACGTAATGGCCACCGATGTCGTGCGCTTTCGTCCCGAAGACGACGTGGAAGAAGCGGCGCAGGCGTTTGAACGTTATGACTTGGTCACCGCGCCGGTTGTCGATGAAAACAAAAAGCTGATCGGCAGGATCACCATTGACGAAATGGTGGACGTGATCCGTGAAGAATCCGAAGCCGACATGTTTAACATGGCTGGTTTGCAAGAAGAAGAGGACTTGTTCGCCCCGATTTGGGACTCGGTGAAAAACCGCTGGATGTGGCTTGCCATCAACCTGTGTACCGCTTTTATCGCCAGCCGCGTGATTGGCGCATTTGAAGGCAGTATCGAGAAAATCGTCGCACTGGCCGCGTTGATGCCCATCGTCGCCGGCATCGGCGGCAACTCCGGCAACCAAACCATCACCATGATCGTCCGCGCCATGGCGATGGGACAAATGACCAGCACGCAGGCAGGCCGCCTGCTGAAAAAAGAAGTCGGCGTCGCCCTCGTCAACGGCATTATTTGGGGTACGGTAATGGGCGTGATTTCATGGCTCCTCTACGGCAACATCGGCATCGGTTTGGTCATGGTGGCCGCGATGACCTTGAACCTTTTGCTGGCCGCAACCGTCGGTGTCCTCATTCCCGTCATTATGGAAAAAGCTGGACGCGACCCCGCATTGGGCAGCTCGGTGCTGATTACCGCAGTTACCGACTCCGGCGGCTTCCTGATTTTCTTGGGATTAGCAACCATGTTCCTGTTGTAATAGGAAAAAAAAGACGTGTTCGATACGTCCTTTTCAAACCGTTTAAAAGGCCGTCTGAAATTTCAATTTTCAGACGGCCTTTGCTGTTTTTTAAAGCTTTACATCATGAGGGCGTTTAGTTTTGGGGCTGACGTAGATTAGCCCCTTGTTTAAAGCGAAGTCAGAAAAGTCAGAAATCCCAATATCACGCCGACTGCGTTGGGTATAATCAGAATCCAGTCTTTCCGGGGTTCTTTGCTCCAACCGTACAAAACCCAAATCAGACAGGATACTGCTGCAAACAGGGGTTGCCACGGCTGCGCCTTTGCCCCTTGCATATTGGCGATAATTTGGGGGATATAGGCGACAAATACGAAAATACCTATTGCCGCTCCTATGCTGCCGACAACGGTATTGAATTTTGCTTTGCTTATCATGCTGGTAAGTCTCCTTTTAATATGAAAATCGAGGCGGTAGATAATATGGGCAGGCTGACTCAGCCGAGGGAACAGCCGCAGCCGCAATGATGTTCGTGGCCTTGGCCATGTTCGTCCGAATCTTCGGCAAGCAGGGCTTCGTAGTCGCCGCTTTCAATCAGGCTGACCAGTTCTGCCGGACTTTCCGCGCCTTCTACCTAGTCGCAGGATAAATAACTCTATTCTACCGCAAAATATGTATGTCATCATCCATCATTTGGCCTTGGCTGCCGATGAGGTTTTCGAGGGCTCTGTCGAGCTGGACGAAAGCTATTTCGGCGGACAGCGTAAAGGCAGACGTGGTCGAGGTGCGGCAGGAAAAGTGGTTGTCTTCGGCATTCTGAAACGCAACGGACGGGTCTATACCGTTGTGGTGGATAATGCCAAGTCTGAAACGTTATTCCCTGTCATCAAAAAGAAAATCATGCCGGACAGCATTGTTTACACGGATAGCCTGAGCAGCTATGATAAGTTGGACGTGAGCGGTTTTATCCATTACCGCATCAACCATTCCAAGGAATTTGTCGACCGTCAGAACCACATTAACGGCATTGAGAATTTTTGGAATCAGGCAAAACGTTTCTTGCGAAAATACAACGGAATCGATCGCAAATCTTTCCCGCTGTTCTTGAAAGAATGCGAATTTCGATTTAACTTCGGCACACCGTCTCAACAGCTTAAAATCCTGCGAGATTGGTGTGGAATTTAGGGCTAATCTACGTCAGCCCCTTAGTTTTTGATGACGTTTACGGCGTAATGGGCAGTAGTGTTACGGCGGGCTTGGGCGCGCATCATATAGACCTGCACTTTATATTTGCCCGATTGGGTAGCGATACCGTCAAATTTATCGCCTTGTGCCGAACCGTTAAATACGGCTTCATCGTCTTTGGGTGCCCATACGTTGAAATAGGCGTTAGGGCTGCCGGTTTTACTGATGCGCAGGCGGTCGCCCTTGCGTACGGAGAACAAATGCTCGGCGGTTTGATAGCCGGTGATTTTGCCGGAAAAACGCTGCTTGGTTTGTTTGTGTGCCGAAGCTGGTTTTGAAGCTTCCGCTTTAGGCGTGGCGGCATTTGAATAAGTGGTAAACAGTAAGGGAAGGGCGGCTAACAAGAGAAATTTTTTTCATGGGTTGGGTCTCCGAATGTGGGGCGCCAATATGGCACTCATTTTGATAACCCATCAGTATGTTCATATTTTTATAAAGCCAAAGCCGAATAGGGCAATATTCATTTTTTCAATCAGGCCGTCTGAAAACAAATATTATTCAGACGGCCTTTTCTGATAATATAACAACGAATTATTCCTTTCGGAGCCGTTATGACCTTCCCGCCACTCAAATCTCCCCTGAAATTTTACGCCGTTGTTCCCACTGCTGACTGGGTCGAGCGCATGGTCAAAGCAGGTGCCGACACGGTGCAACTGCGCTGTAAAATCCTGCATGGCGACGAGTTGAAACGCGAAATCGAACGTTGCGTCGTAGCCTGTCAAAACAGTGCAACCCAGCTTTTCATCAACGACCACTGGCTCGAAGCGATTGCCGCAGGTGCATACGGCGTGCATCTCGGGCAGGAAGACATGGACACTGCCGACCTAGCCGCGATTGAAGCTGCCGGTTTGCGCTTGGGCTTGAGTACGCACTCTGTTGCCGAACTCGATCGCGCCTTGTCCGTACAACCTAGCTACGTCGCCAGCGGCGCGATTTTTCCGACCACGACCAAACAAATGCCCACCGCCCCGCAAGGCTTGGAGAAACTGCGCGAATATGTGAAACAGGCTCGCGGCATACCCGTCGTCGCCATCGGCGGCATCGATTTGAACAACGCTGAAGATGTACTTGCCACCGGCGTTTCCTCCCTCGCCGTCGTCCGCGCCGTTACCGAAGCGGAAAATCCCGAAGCCGTGGTTAAAGCGTTTCAGGCTTTGTGGGATGAATAAGGCCGTCTGAAAATAAGAAGTCTGACAAGAGGAGCAGCATTATGAAGATTATATTAAACAATGAAGCCATCACATTAAACGGCACAACCGTTGCCGACCTTATCGCCCAAACCGCGCCGCAGAAACCGTTTGCCGTTGCCGTCAATACCCAGTTTGTCGCCAAAGGCGCGTATGCGGAAACGGTTTTAAACGAAAACGACAAAGTGGACATTGTGCGCCCTGTGGTCGGCGGATAAGCGATTTGCAATCAACAGGTCGGGTATTTGCGCCCGACTTTTGCCTGTTTGAATATCGGGCAGGGTTGCCCGATTGCCCCATGCTTAAAATCTAAAAAACAATACAAAGGAATTCATCATGTTTACCCTATACGGAGAAACTTTCCCTTCACGGCTGCTGCTCGGTACGGCTGCTTATCCGACGCCGGAAATCCTCAAGCAGTCTGTCCAAATCGCGCGACCGGCGATGATTACCGTTTCATTGCGCCGTGCCGGTAGCGGCGGCGAAGCGCACGGGCAGGGTTTTTGGTCATTGTTGGAAGAAATGGGCGTGCCTGTGTTGCCCAATACCGCAGGCTGTCAAAGCGTGCAAGAAGCCGTGACCACTGCGCAAATGGCGCGCGAAGTGTTTGATACCGACTGGATCAAGCTAGAACTTATCGGCGATGATGACACGTTGCAGCCCGATGTGTTCCAGCTTGTCGAAGCGGCGGAAATTCTGATTAAAGACGGCTTCAAAGTACTGCCTTATTGCACCGAAGACCTGATTGCCTGCCGCCGCCTGCTTGACGTGGGTTGTCAGGCGTTGATGCCGTGGGCGGCACCGATTGGCACGGGTCTGGGCGCGGTTCATGCTTATGCGCTGAAAGTCCTGCGCGAACGCCTGCCCGACACGCCGTTGATTATTGATGCCGGTTTGGGTTTGCCTTCGCAGGCGGCACAAGTGATGGAATGGGGCTTTGACGGCGTGTTGCTGAATACCGCCGTTTCCCGCAGCGGCGATCCGGTCAATATGGCACGCGCTTTTGCGCTTGCGGTTGAGTCGGGCCGTCTGGCCTATGAGGCGGAACCTGTGGAGGCGCGTGAGAAAGCGCGCGCCAGTACGCCGACGGTGGGTCAGCCTTTTTGGCATTCGGCGGAATATTGATACACATTAGGGCGTGTCGAACACGCCCTTTTTTATTGGTGGAAAACCTGATTTCAGGTTGAACAGAATGTTCAGACGGCCTTGGCCAAAAGCTGTTTCAATGGCTTTAAGATTTGCCATGCTTGCGCTTTAAGTTGCGGCTGCATCAGCAGGCGGGCGGGGTGGGGAATGACGAAATGCGGCCGCTCTGCGCACAATTCGTTCATCAACCCGATCATGTCGGGGCTGTCGAAGATTTTGCCGAGAAACAATACTGCGCGCGCTTGCGAGGCGGTCAGCTCGTTTTGCATTTCGGCAAGCTCGGCGCGGATGTGTTCGGCATCGGGCAGGGCGGTGAACACGGGCGTGGTTTTGACCCATGCGGTTTTGTGCGCCTGCTCGGGCTTGAGACCGATAGCGGCTAGGATGTTGTCGAGAAGCGTGCCGACGTCGCCGCTAAACAGCGTACCGTGCAGGCTGTCTTCGGTGGATGGGCAAATGCTGACCACCATGATTTCAGACGGCCTGATGGTTACGTCAAGACGGGGCAGATTGTCTGAATGCGCGGCTTTTTCTGTTTTTGTCGGTATTTCGGCAATGGCTTTGGGTGCCGCTTCGGGAACGCGGACAGCCGGTTTGGCCGTTTGCGCAGTGGCAATGGCGGCGGTGCGTGCCTGATGGGCGCCTGCGGATAAAGTACGCACGGCTTGCGCGGTATCGGCGGCAATGGTTTTGGAGCGGACGGGCGCGGCTAATGCTGCGGCTTGAGGCGCGGCATGGATGATTTTGGCGTTTCGGTTCAGCCACATCGGGCCCAAACCCAAGGCTTCGTGCAGGTGCAGGTAGCGGCTGCTTAACATGATTTCTCCATCAATACGGCATCTTCGCTGCCACCGTCGGGCAGGGCGTAGTAGTTTTTGCGGCGGCCGCAAGTTTGGAAGCCGTGTTTGCGGTAGAGCTGCTGCGCGGTTTCATTGCTTGCGCGGACTTCGAGCAGCAATCGGGTTACGCCTTGCTGTTGCACTGCGTTTTGCCAGTGTTGCAGCAGGGCGGACGCAATGCCTTGGCGGCGGTATTCGGGCGCGACGGCAATCAGGTGCAGTTCGGATTCGTCAAACACGGTTTGCCACACGATAAAGCCGGTAATTTGGTGGTCGGTCTGACTGAGCCAAACGCTGTCGGGATGGTGTTGAACCGCCGATTCAAACTGCTGCGCCGTCCACGGCGAAGGATTGCCTTGTGCGTCGATGGCGGCAAGGGTGGGGCAGTCGGCAAGTACGGCTGGGCGCAGGTTCACGGTTTGGCCTTTTGTTGGGCTTGCTCTTGCGCGGTCAGGGCAATTTTGTTGCGGACGTAGAGCAGCTCGGCGTGCGCCGCGTCGGTGGCAACATAGCGGCCGCTGCGGGCAAGTTTAAGATAGTCGGCGGCGGTCGGCATATCGGCTTGACCGTCAAAAGGCGGTTTGTCGGCGAGGGCAAAGGCATTGCCGATGCCGCCGGTAGGCGTTTTGCCTTCGGGCGCGGTAATGGCGGCGGCTTTGCCAACCGTGTAATCGCTCAAGCGGACGTGGTTTTGCGTATCAAACCATGCGTAGAACACTTCGCTCATACGCGCATCGGTGGCCGCCAGTACACAGCTTGATGGCGGCAGCAATGAAGCGGCGGCATCGAGGCAGGGAATGCCGATCATGGGCGTGTCAAACGGCGTGGCCAAACCTTGTGCAACCGCCGCGCCGATACGCAGGCCGGTAAATGCGCCGGGACCTTGTGCATAGACAATGCAGCCCAAATCGGCGGTCGTGATGCCCGCTTCTTTAAAGAGGCGTTCGATTTGCGGCAGGATTTGTTCGGATTGCTTGGTGCCGACGTTTTCATGAAACAGGCGGACTTCGCCTTGATGTTCCAATGCGATGGACAGAAAGGATGTGCTGGTGTCGATGGCAAGAGTCGGGCGGTTGTCGGTTGGCATGGTGTTATTTTTTAGAAGGATATGGGTTGCCATTATAGTGGAACGGCGAGGGGGAACAAAGCATTCGGGCGGAGCGTTGGTAAAAACGCCGTTTACGGCAAAGCTATTCGATAAGTGAACCAAGGTTTCAGGCCGTCTGAAAACGTTTCAGACGGCCTTGTTTTATTTGTCGAGTTTCAATAAAGGCGAACCTGCTTTTTCAACGGCGCGGCGGTAGGCTTCATGCGCCTCGATGCGTTGCAAATAAGCGCGGATATTGGGGTAGTCGGCAAAGTCGAAGCGATCGGCCGCGGCTTGCAGTGGATAGCTCATCATGATGTCGGCACCGCTGAGGTTGTTGCCGACCAACCATTCGCGGTTTTCCAACTCGCTGTTGATGTGGGCAAGATGCAGCGTGGCTTGCGGATGGATAAAGCTGCTTTTGACGCTGCCGCTGATTTTTCGGGCAATCGGTTTGACGAAAAACGGCATGGGCGCACTTTCAATTCGGCGGAACACCAGTCCGAGCAGCAATAACGGCATCAGCGAACCTTCGGCATAATGCAGCCAGCGTTGATATTGCCAGTATTCGCGGCTGCCGCGTTCGGGCATCAGACGGCCGTTGCCGTAGGTTTGAATCAGATAGTCGGTAATCGCGCCGCTTTCCGCCAAGATAAAGCCGTCATCATCCAATAAAGGCGATTTGCCCAAGGGATGGATGGCTTTGAGTTCGTCAGGGGCGAGCAAAGTGTCGGGATGGCGGCGGTAGGTTTGCAGGCGGTAGGGCGTACCGAGGATTTCAAGCAGCCAAACAATGCGCAGGGCGCGGGATTGATCGAGAGAATGCAAGGTAATCATGAGGGGCTTTAAATATCGGTTTGTTTGAGGCCGTCTATGCTGATTTGGCAGGCATCGGCGTATTTTTGCAGGGTTTTGGCCGGTAGTTTGGCGAATACTTCGGGACGGAAATGCCGACGAAGCTGCCATTTCCATACGCCTGCCGCCATGGCCAAGCCGGTTTCATCATAACGGCAGCGGAACATATGGTAGTACAGCGGCGAATATTCGCCTTTTTTGACGGCTTCGCGCGCGGCCTGAGTTTGGGCATCGAGTTCGCACACCGCCATTTCGGTGGCGTAGGCTTCGTCCTGCCAACCGTTGCTGGTGGCCGCTTCGTAGTGGCCGTCGCGGGTGCCGTAGATGACTTTGCGGTGGCCGTGGTAGCTGGCGCTGTTGTCTTGAGGGATGTCGTCAATCTTCATTCAGACGGCCTTTACTGCTTCCAAAAGCATGAAACATGTTGAAAAGCGTCCGCTTTCCGGAACGTAACACAGGATTTTTTGGCCGTGTTCGATGGGGAAAGTGCGCATAAATTCTTCAAGGATGATGTAAATCGAGGCCGAACCCGTGTTGCCCTTGCTGTGCAGATTGGTAAACCATTTTTCCTGCGGAATGTCGAAGCCGATGTTTTTCAGGCCGTCTGAAAGGCGGTCGCGGAAAAAGCCGGAAGAGTAGTGGGGTAGGAACCAATCGATTTCTTCGGCGCGGATGCCGTGTTTGGCGGCGATTTGGGAGAGGGGTTTTTCCACTGTATAGCGGACGATGTTTTCGTTCAGCAGTTTGACGTCCTGTTTGACCGCCATCAGGCTGTGGCGGCGGCCGTAATCGGCATCGGCGTGTTTCCAGCCTTCAAATACGCCGTCGCGGAATTCTGCGCCGGCATACATACAGGGCGGCATTTCGTTGGCGTAGGAAAGCAGGTCTATCCAATGGATTTTCAGGCTGAGGCCGTCTGAATTGGGGCGGTCGGACAGATACACCGCGCCTGCGCCGTCAGACAGCATCCAGCGTAAAAAGTCTTTTTCAAACCCGATTTCGGGGGACGCGTTTTCCAGTTTTTTATGGTCGGTTTCACTTTGGAACACTTCGCTGCGCATGACCGCCGAGGCGTTTTCAGAGGCAACGGAAACCGCATGTGCGTGTTCGCCGGTGCGTACGGCGTTGTAGGCGTGTTTCATCGCCGCCATACCTGCCGCGCATACGCCTGCCATGCTGAACACTTCGCAAGGCGGCATATCCAGCAAGCCATGCACCATCACGCCGTGTCCGGGCATGGTTTGGTCGGGATAGGAAGTGGCGCAGGCCAGGCTGCCGACGGTTTCTGCCGCAACGCCTTGGGCAATCAGGCCGTTGACCGCTTCGGCGGCCAACTCGGCATTGGTGTGCGTCGTACGGCGGCTTTCGGGGTCGATGGCGTAATGGCGCGACAAAATGCCGTTGGAGCGCAAAATCATTCGGCGCACGCGTGAAGGCACATCGCCTGCCATGCCGAGGACGGCTTCCATTTCGTCATTGCCGACGGGGGCGTTGGGCAAGAAGGCAGAAACGCGGTTGAGATAAACGTCTTTGAGTGTGTTATTCGATGTCATGATGTGTTTGTCAAAATAATTAACCGATAAACCGCGCCGCGTAGTCGCAGCTTGCAGTCAACGGGATGTGGTGTGCTTCGGCGTATTCCATCAGCGCGTCCACCAGCAGTTTGGCAATGCCGCGATGACGGAAGTTGGGCGAGACCTCGGTATGGTTTACGTCCCAGCCGCCGTTGTGTTCGGTATAGCTGATATAGCCTGCTTCCAAACCGTCAATATCGATTTGAAAGCGACGGCGTTCGGGGTAGTAGATAACTTCGGGCATGATGGATTCCTAGTTTGAGGCTGTCTGAAAAGTATTATCTGCCTGACGGTTGTCCATAATAATCCGCCAGCTTTTTCAGACGGCCTTTGAGCAGCGGATGCAGCAGCTTTTTCAAAATCACGCTGACAGGCAAAACCACCAAAATCATCGCCAATAAAAAGACGATGTAAAAGCACAGCAGCGCACGGCGCAAAAACGGAGAAATACGGCCTGCCGCCATCAAAAGCCTGCCCCAGACGAAGAAGCTGCGGCCGGCGGCGCGTTCGCTGAAAATCAGTTTTTCATTAACCGTCACTGCGCCCATGTTTTGAAACAGGGTTTCGTCCAAGGGCTGTTGGTTTAACAGCGCATCGCGCAATTTCGTCCCAAACCGCGCCGCATCCGCCAATTCTTCTTCAGCAATGCCGGCGGAGGGCAGGGAGCGGAAATAGCGTTTGTCGCCGGTCAGCATCCATGCGGGCGTGGTAATGAAACTGGCCGCGCTGTTGCAGGCATCGATTTTTACGATGTTGCCAATGAGTTTGGCGCCGTTTTGTTTCAGCAAAGATTTCATTTTTTCCTGCGCGCCCAGCCACATATTGCGGCAGCCGATAAGCGTGATGACCGGTTTGCCGTCCAGCAGGCGGCGCGTTTCTTCGCGTTGCAAAAAGGCGGTCATCGGTTGCGAAGGAGAGAGGAACCAAACGGTGTAGGCAATGACCACTACATCGTAATCTTCGGACGGAATGTGCGGCGGCAGAATCGGGGCGGGCTTTAAATGGACGGTTTCAGGAAAGGTATCGAAAAAACGCCAAAACGGCCACGGAAACGGAAACGCCTGCTCCGGGACGATACTGACGCAATCAACCTGTATGCCGGCTGTTTGCAACGGCGCGGCAAAATTTCGCGCCAGGCTGGAGAGCTGCCCCGTTTGCGAGTAATGCACGATCAGCACTTTTTTCATTATCTTCCCTACAATGAGTAAGTTATGGTTGGTTTGGACGGTATTATATAGTAAACCGACCGGCCTTGAACTTTATTCATATTCAGTATGTTCGCGAAGGTTTCAGCCGATTTGGATGGAAGCGCCGTATTCTGTCGGAATGGGGCGGTGAAGCGGATTTTTATGCCATGCCAACATGAACAACGGCCGTCTGAAAATTTTCAGACGGCCTTGTGTGGAAATCGGGACGCATGGTCTGGAATGGGATTTGCGCTAAGTATGGCGTGCAAATCGTATAGATAAAAAAATAACCGCTTCAAGGCGGTTGGTGGTGGCCAGAGGCGGAATCGAACCGCCGACACACGGATTTTCAATCCGTTGCTCTACCAACTGAGCTATCTGGCCTTCGCATGTTTCGTTGCGAGATGTGAATTAAACCAAATTTCGTTGCCTTGTGCAAGCGTTTGTAGGCTTTATTTTTGAGGCGGTAAATTAAGATTTTGTTTTGTATTGAATTATTTTTCGTTTTAATTGGCGGTTTTTAAGTTTGCCGGTTTGATTTTCAGACGGCCTAAGATACAATCGGCTTTTTTGCTTTGGATTTATGCCATGCTGTATGTGTTTGTTCGTGATATGTGGGATGTTTTGCGTTTGCGCTATCGTTCGCCGGAGACGTATTTGTATTCGCCTTTGGTGATGGCGGCGGTGTTGCTGCTGTTGGGCGTAGTGAACGCGGCCAGCATGTCGCCTTTGTTTGGCGGCGGCGCGGCGGCGGTGTGCCTGTCGGTGATTTTGGTGATTGTGAAATGGTTGGTGTTGAGCCGCTCGATGCGCAAGGTGCTGCATTATTACGGTGCGCCCCGGCTGCCTTTGTGGGGCTTTATTTTGGTGTCCGAGGCTTTGCTCTTGCCGCTGTTGCTGGTGTTGTATGTGCCGGCGTTGGCTGTGTTTGCGCTGTTGTGGCAGGCTTGGGTGTTTGTGGTGCAGGTACGCGGTTTGATGTGGATGGGGAATGCGACGGTAGGCCGTGTTTTAGTGGGTTATGTGTTGTATGGTATCGGCATGTTGTGCGTGGGTACGGTGATTTTGATGTTGTTTATTAACGCCGGTTGGTTGGACATGGAAACGTTAAAACAAAACCTGCAGGCGGTGATGTCTGCCCGTCAATAATCAATGAAATTTGGAAGGCCGTCTGAAATGTTCGGACGGCCTTTGTTTTATGTGTTTGTTTCGTGGTCTTGCAGGATTTTTTGATAGACGGGGTCGGGGAGGTAGCGGCCTATCATGTCGCGCCAGCCTTGGGGGCCGACCAAGCCTTTGACCATGGTGGAGGATACTTCGGCGATTTCGCGCGGCGGCATCAGGAAAACGGTGGAGATTTCGGGGGCGATGTCGCTGTTGATGTAGCGCATCGAGCGTTCGTATTCGTAGTCGGCGGCGGAACGGATGCCGCGGACGATGAAATTGGCTTTGGCTTCGCGGGCGTAATCGACCAAAAAGCGGTTTTCAAACACGCTGATGCGGACGTTGGGGAAGGGGTGGGTAATGGCATCGAGCATGGCGCGGCGTTCTTCTATGCTGTAGGTGCTGCGCTTTTCGGGATTGGTGCCGATGGCGACGATGAGTTCGTCAAAGAGGGATTGGGCTTCCTGTATCATCCACAGGTGGCCGAGGGTGGGTGGATCGAAGCTGCCTGCGTACACGGCACGGCGCGGAGTGGTCGTGGTCATTTTGGGTTGGGAATGGGGTTTGTGTGGCGTTCAGGATAGGGGAGTTTGCCGGTGATGTCAAAAATCAAAAAGGCCGTCTGAAGTTTCAGACGGCCTTTGCGGCTTGATCAGTCGTCACCGCTGAGAGAGATGAGGATTCTCAAGAGGCTGCTGAAAATATTGTAGATGGAGATGAAGATGGTCAGCGCTGCGCTGATGTGGCTGTCTTCGCCGCCGTCGATGACGGTACGCACCTGCCACATAATCATCAGGGAACTGAAGACAACGAAGCCGGCCGCGATGGTCAGGCTCAGGGCAGGGATGTTGAGGAAGATGTTGGCCACAACGGCAATCATGAGCACGATGGCGCCGGCACCGAGGAAGCTGCCGAGTTTGTTCATGTTCATTGTGGTGCGGCGTGCCATGGCGGACATGGTGAAGAATACACCGGCGGTCATGGCGGCGGCCGTGCCGACGATTTGTGCGCCGTTGTTAATCGCCAGGGCGTATTGCAGCATAGGGCTGATGGCAAGGCCCATGCCGAAAGTGAAGATCATCAACAGGGCGATGCCGACGTTGCTGTAACGGTTTTTCTCGATCAGGAAGGTCATGCCGTAGAAGAAGCCGAAGAAGGCGGCCAGGGCAACATAGTATGAGCCGAACATGGCGAAAATGTTAAAGCCTGTTTTGGCGGAAAAGAATGCGCCGGCAATGGCAGGAATGAAAGACAGGCCGAGCAGGCGGTAGGTTTTTTGCAGGACGGTATTTTTGGCAACCGAGCCTTGCGAGGTATAGTCGTAAACGTCGTTTTGCATGGCGTTTGCTCCAGTGTGGATTGAAATGAATGAAATTTGGATTTTAACAGAGAATCATGGGTTTGTATGATTTATCTGTTCTATTTGTCTAATATGCGGGGCAATCGGGAATTTTAAAGGCCGTCTGAAAATCGGGTTTCAGACGGCCTCGGCGTTTAATGCTTATTTAGGCTCTTGCGGAACGTAGCCTTGTACGGCATCTGCGCCGTCGCCGAAGAAGTATTGTTCCATCTGCTGGGCGAGGTATTCGCGTGCGCGCGGATCGGCAAGGCTTAGGCGGTTTTCGTTGATGAGCATGGTTTGGTGGCGGGTCCATGCCATCCATGCTTCTTGGGAAACGTTTTCGAAGATGCGTTTGCCCAGCTCGTTGGGCAGCGGCGGAAATTTCATGCCTTCGGCTTCTTTGCCGAGTTTGACGCAGTGAACCATACGGGTCATGGCGGTTTCCTTATGATGGGTTGCAAAGTTGGTATTTTAGCCGATTGCACGGATAGGGGAAAGCGTGGCTTTCAGACGGCCTGAAAGCTTGCTATGATGGTCTTTTCTGTTTATTCAGGCAAAGATTATGAACCGCCTCGACACCGCCCGCCGTTATTCCCTGTTTCTCGCCCGCAACCTTGATTCCGGCAAACTCAAGCCGGAAATTTTCCTGCCCATGCTGGACAAGGTGTTGACCGAAGCGGATTTCCAAGCCTTTGCCGACTGGGACAAAATCCGCGCGGAAGAAAATGAGGAAGAATTGGCGCGGCAGTTGCGCGAGTTGCGCCGTTATGTGGTGTCGCAGATTATCGTGCGCGATATAAACCGCATCAGCGATTTGAACGAAGTAACCCGCACAATTACGCTGTTTGCCGATTTTGCCGTCAATACCGCGTTGGACTTTTCTTACGCCTATTATCAGGATATGTATGGTACGCCGATCGGGCGTTATACGAAATCGCCGCAGCATTTGAGCGTGGTGGCGATGGGTAAGGCGGGCGGTTATGAGTTGAATGTGTCTTCCGACATCGATTTGATTTTCGTCTATCCCGAATCGGGCGACACCGACGGCAGGCGCGAACGGGGCAATCAGGAATTTTTCACCAAAGTTGGGCAGAAACTGATTGCGTTGTTGAACGACATTACCGCCGACGGGCAGGTGTTCCGCGTCGATATGCGGCTGCGGCCGGACGGCGATTCAGGCGCGCTGGTATTGAGCGAAACCGCGCTGGAGCAATACCTGATTACGCAGGGGCGCGAATGGGAACGCTACGCGTGGTGCAAAGGTCGCGTGGTTACGCCGTATCCGAACGACATCAAATCGCTGGTGCGCCCCTTTGTGTTCCGCAAATATCTGGATTACAGCGCGTATGAAGCAATGCGCAACCTGCACCGCCAAATCCGCAGCGAAGTCAGCAAAAAAGGCATGGCGGACAACATCAAACTCGGCGCGGGCGGCATCCGCGAAGTCGAATTTATCGCCCAGATTTTCCAGATGATACGCGGCGGCCAAATGCGCGCGCTGCAACTGAAAGGCACGCAGGAAACGCTGAAGAAACTTGCCGAGCTGGGCATCATGCCGTCTGAAAACGTCGAAACCCTGCTTGCCGCCTACCGCTTCCTGCGCGACGTTGAACACCGCCTGCAATACTGGGACGACCAGCAAACCCAAACCCTGCCTGCCTTGCCCGAACAGCAACAACTGCTCGCCGAAAGCATGGGTTTCGACAGCTACGCCGCCTTTTCAGACGGCCTCAACATTCACCGCACCAAGGTCAATCAGTTGTTCAACGAAATCTTGAGCGAACCCGAAGAACAAACGCAAAGCAACAGCGAATGGCAGTGGGCATGGCAGGAAAAACCCGACGAAGAAGAGCGGCTAGGCCGTCTGAAAGAACACGGGTTTGATGCCGAAACTATCGCCGCAAGGCTCGACCAAATCCGGCACGGCCATAAATACCGCCACCTTTCCGCCCACGCCCAGCCGCGTTTTGACGCCATCGTGCCGCTGTTCGTACAGGCAGCGGCAGAGCAACCCAACCCGACCGATACGCTGATGCGGCTGTTTGACTTCCTCGAAAACATCAGCCGCCGTTCCGCCTATCTCGCCTTCCTCAACGAACATCCGCAAACCCTGGCGCACCTAGCACAAATCATGAGCCAAAGCTCATGGGCGGCGGCGTATCTGAGCAAATATCCGATTCTGCTGGACGAACTCATCAGCGCCCAGCTTTTGGATACCGCGTTCGACTGGCAAGCCCTTGCCGCCGCCCTTTCAGACGACCTAAAAGCCTGCGGCGGCGACACCGAAGCGCAAATGGACACCCTGCGCCGCTTCCAGCACGCCCAAGTCTTCCGCCTCGCCGTCCAAGACCTCGCCGGACTGTGGACGGTAGAATCCCTCTCCGACCAACTCTCCGCCCTCGCCGACACCATCCTCGCCGCCGCCGTGTCATGCGCGTGGGCGGATATGCCCAAAAAACACCGCGACACGCCGCAATTTGCCATCATCGGCTACGGCAAACTCGGCGGTAAAGAGCTCAGCTATTCCTCCGACCTCGACCTCGTCTACCTCTACGACGATCCCCATCCCGACGCAGGCGACGTGTACAGCCGCCTCGCCCGCCGCCTGACCAACTGGCTTTCCGCCGCCACCGGAGCAGGCAGCCTCTACGAAACCGACCTGCGCCTGCGCCCCAACGGCGACGCCGGCTTCCTCGCCCACAGCATCGCCGCCTTCGAAAAATACCAGCGCGAAAACGCCTGGACGTGGGAACACCAGTCCCTCACCCGCGCCCGCTTCATCTGTGGCACACCCGAAATTCAGACAGCCTTCGACCGCATCCGCACCGAAATCCTCACCGCCGAACGCGACCAAACCGCCTTGTCAGGCGAAATCATCGAAATGCGTGAAAAAATGTTCCCTACCCATCCGCCGGTTGACAGCAACGTCAAATACGCGCGCGGCGGCGTGGTCGACGTCGAATTTATCGTCCAATATCTGATACTTGCCCATGCCCGACGGTATCCGCAACTCCTCGACAACTACGGCAACATCGCCCTCCTGAACATCGCCGCCGACTGCGGCCTCATCGACAAAACCCTCGCCGAACAAAGCCGTACCGCCTACCGCTTCTACCGCCAGCAGCAACACAACACCAAGCTGCGCGATGCCAAAAAAACCGAAGTGACGGACGAATTGCTGACCCACTACGGCAATGTGCAAAAACTGTGGCAGGAAGTATTCGGGGCAGAAGTGAAGTTCGGATAAGCAGGCGGACGTATTCAGCGTCAAAGCTTGCACGGCAACACAATTTACCGCCACAACAAACTCACTCTAAACATATAAGGAAAACCAACCATGAAGAAAATGGCACTGTTTTTAACGGTTTTACTGTCGTCGGCTGCAGCCCAAGCTGCTGATTACTTTTTGCCTTATACCGAATGCGATGGCTCTGCAAACGTTCGTGCCGCTCCTGATACACGCAGCAAAATCATGACCGTACTGGATTATGAAAGCAAAAAACATAAAATACTCAGTAAACAGGGTAAATGGTTTCATATTCAATTAGACGGGCACCGTACAGGCTACGTCCATCAAAGCCAAGGCTTTATCGTGCACAATTATGTCGTCGCCAGCCCGGACGGATCGGCAAACGTCCGTAGTATCGACTATTTCAAAGGACCGATTGGTCAAGCCGAAATCATTAAAACGCTTCCTAATGGCACTTATGTACAAATTGTCCCGTCTTTAAGAAAAGGCGACTGGCTTTTGTATGACAACCAGGGGGCTTACACAGAAAAAGACGAGTATGGGCATCATGTTTCGATTCAGGGTTATATCCACAAAAGTCAACTTCGACGCGTGGAGTAATAAAGCAAGCAATTTACCCGATAAAGCATACTTTCGGACATAAAGTAGGTACTGTTTTGCAAAGATATAAAAAAGGCCGTCTGAAACTTTTCAGACGGCCTTTTATGGTATTTATTCTTCTTCCTCTTCCGGTTCTGCTTCTGCCTCTGCAGGTTTTTCAAGGAAATTGCCTGCCAACCACAGTAAAGCGCCGCCGCCTGTAATGCCTGCTTTAATCCATAGGGCGGTATCTTCGCCCCATTCGTAAATCCAGGCCAAGACTTTGGGGACGGCGTTCATATAATTCAAACCGAATGCCAATACGCCGAGGATAAATAAAGTACTGCCTAAGCTTTTCATTGTTATTCCTTATAAAATCAAATATATGCATCAAAACAATTCAATAAATGCAGTGATGCCGAGTGAATGAATGTGTCAAGAAATGCCATTATATTCGGTTTTATGTAAAGAAGATATTTTTATCAAAACTGAGTGGCAGGCTGAGGTGATGGGGAACTGCTTGCAGAGGGGAAATTCCGTCTGTTTGTTTATAAGTTATCGGCTTGGTCTGGGCAATCATGATATGCAAAAACTGTTCTCATTTTGTGTCGATATTGTGATAAAGCAAAACAAGTTCTAAAATATGCAGTTCATTTTCATATTAAAAACAAGGAGAAACTGATGTCTAAGATTGCGGTACTCGGCGGCGGCCTTTCCGGTCGCCTTATTGCGTTCCAATTGGCGGAGCAGGGCGTGGCGGTAGAGTTGTTTGAGAAAGGCGAACGTAATGGCGCACAAGCCGCAGCCTATGTTGCCGCCGCCATGCTGGCGCCTTCTTCCGAGGCGGTGGAGGCAACGCCCGAAGTCATCCATTTGGGCAAACAAAGCATTGCGCTTTGGCGCGCGATTGTTGGCCGTCTGAACACGCCGGTGATGATGCAGGAAAAAGGCAGCCTGATTGTTTGGCATACGCAGGACAAGCCGCTTTCTGCCGAGTTTGCCCGTCATTTGAAGCGCGGCGGCGTGCCGGAACACGAAACTATACGTTGGAACGCGGATGAAATCGCGGCCAACGAGCCGCAACTGGCAGGGCGGTTTTCAGACGGCCTGTATCTGCCGGTGGAAGGACAGTTGGACGGACGGCAGGTATTGAATGCGCTTGCCGATGCTTTGGAATCAATGAATGTGCCTTGCCATTGGTTGTGCGAACGCGAAGTCGAAGATTTGGCGGCGCAATACGATTGGGTTATCGACTGCCGCGGTTATGGTGCAAAAGCAGCGTGGAACAGGCCGTCTGAAAGCCAATTGCGCGGCATACGCGGCGAAGTGGCGCGCGTTTACGCACCCGAAGTCGAGCTGTCCCGCCCAGTGCGCCTGCTGCATCCGCGCTATCCTTTGTATATCGCGCCGAAGGAAAACCATATTTTTGTGATTGGTGCGACCCAAATCGAAAGCGAAAGCCAAGCGCCGGCCAGCGTGCGTTCCGGTTTGGAACTTTTGTCCGCGCTGTATGCCGTGCATCCGGCCTTTGGCGAGGCGAATCTTTTGGAACTGGCCACCGGCCTGCGCCCGACGTTAAACAATCACAATCCCGAAATCCGTTTCAACCGCGAACGCCGCCTGATTGAAGTCAACGGCCTGTTCCGCCACGGCTTTATGATTTCGCCGGCCGTGACCGGCGCGGCCGTGCGTTTGGCCGGTGCGCTGTTTGCCGGAAGCGACATTCCCGAATACGACGAAACCAGCGGTTTGCCGTATATCCGCGCTGCGAATTGAAGCCATTGCGGACAAAGTTGCTTGAAAATCGGGCAAATTGTTTGTGAAAGACAGCCACAGGCCTTCTGAAAATGATAAAATCGCTGTCAATTCAATTAACCTTGCGTCTGAAAACCGCATGATGCCGTATTCAGACGCCAAACCAATTTCCTATTTAACGATAAGCACATGACAACCCAAACCCTCTTAATCGAACTTCTCACTGAAGAACTCCCGCCAAAGGCCCTCAATAATTTGGGCAACCATTTTGCCGCTTCCGTTGCCGAAGGCTTGGAAAAAGCGCAACTGATTGACGGCGCGGCCGAATACACTGCCTACGCTTCTCCGCGCCGCTTGGCCGTTCAAGTCAAAAACGTGAAGGCCGTACAAGCCGACCAAAAAATCGTGAAAAAAGGCCCGGCCGTGGCCAATGCCATGAAAGACGGTGCGCCGACTAAGGCTTTGGAAGGTTTTGCGCGCGGTGCGGGTGCGAAAATCGAAGACTTGACCATCATCAACGACGGCAAGCAAGACGTGTATGCCTACGAATACGTCCAAACCGGCAAACCGCTGGGCGAGCTTTTGGAAGACATTATCAATCAAGCCGTTAAGAAACTGCCGATTCCGAAAGTGATGCGTTGGGGCAGCAGCACGTTTACCTTCGTGCGTCCTGTACACAGTCTGATCGTGCTGCACGGCGGCGACATCGTGAACGTCAGCGTTTTGGGTCTGCAAAGCGGCAACAAAACACTGGGTCACCGCTTCCTCTCCAACGGCGAAATCGCCATTGAAAATGCCGACAGCTACGCCGCCCAAATGCGCGAGCAAGGCAAAGTTGTCGCTTCGTTTGCCGAGCGCAAAGCCGCCATTCAGACGGCCTTGAACGAACAGGCAGGCCGTCTGAACGCGACCGTTGCCGCCGATGAAGCATTGTTGGACGAAGTGACTGCATTGGTCGAATGGCCTGTGGTATTGGAAGCCGGTTTTGAAGAACACTTCCTTGCCGTGCCGCAAGAATGCCTGATTCTGACCATGCAGCAAAACCAAAAATACTTCCCACTGCTCGACCAAAACGGCAAGCTGATGAACCGCTTCCTGCTGGTGTCCAACCTGCAAACCGAAGACCCGTCGCACATCATCCAAGGCAACGAACGCGTTTTGCGCGCGCGCCTGTCTGATGCCGAGTTCTTCTACAAACAAGACCAAAAAGCGACTTTGGAAAGCCGCCTGCCGAAATTGTCCAGCGTGGTTTACCACAACAAAATCGGTTCTCAGGCCGAACGAATCGAGCGTCTGCAAAGCATTGCCGCCCACATCGCCAAAGCATTGGGCGCGGATGCCGCCGCAGCCGAACGCGCCGCACGTTTGGCCAAAGCCGACTTGGTCACCGAAATGGTCGGCGAGTTCCCCGAGTTGCAAGGCACGATGGGTAAATACTACGCCCGCTTGGACGGCGAAACCGAAGAAATCGCCGAAGCCATTGAGCAGCACTATCAGCCGCGTTTTGCCGGCGACAACCTGCCGAACGGCAAAGTGGCCACCGCTGTTGCGCTGGCCGACAAACTGGAAACCTTGGTCGGCATTTGGGGCATCGGCCTGATTCCGACCGGCGACAAAGACCCCTATGCCCTGCGCCGCGCCGCCTTGGGTATTTTGCGGATGCTGATGCAGTACGGTTTGGACGTAAACGAACTGATTCAGACGGCCTTCGACAGCTTCCCCAAAGGTTTGCTCAACGAAAAAACGCCGTCTGAAACTGCCGACTTCATGCAGGCGCGCTTGGCCGTGTTGCTGCAAAACGATTATCCGCAAGACATCGTTGCCGCCGTATTGGCGAAACAGCCGCGCCGTCTGGACGATTTGACCGCCAAACTGCAAGCCGTTGCCGCGTTCAAACAGCTTCCCGAAGCCGCCGCATTGGCCGCCGCCAACAAACGCGTACAAAACCTGCTGAAAAAAGCCGATGCCGAGTTGGGCGCGGTTAACGAAAGCCTGTTGCAACAAGACGAAGAAAAAGCCCTGTATGCCGCCGCGCAAGGTTTGCAGCCGAAAATCTCCGCCGCCGTTGCCGAAGGCAATTTCCAAACTGCTTTGTCCGAACTGGCTTCCGTCAAACCGCAAGTCGATGCCTTCTTCGACGGCGTGATGGTAATGGCTGAAGATGCCGCCGTGAAACAAAACCGTTTGAACCTGCTGAACCGCTTGGCAGAACAAATGAACGCAGTTGCCGACATTGCGCTCTTGAGCGAATAAGGCTGCGTTTCAGTCAACCCGCTTTTCAGGCTGCCCGATGATTCAGGCAGCCTGAAGTTTTTCGGGCGTATCCCTTACATGGCGTTCAAGGGTATAATTCAGCAGATTTGTCAGGCAGGCAAATCGCGCACATCAAACAATTTCCCACATTCAAGAGGCAGATTATGAATATTCCAGCCATCCGAACCGCACTCGATGCCGTGTTGATTCCCACCACAATACGCACTTTGGGCAGCGAAAAAGCCGTTTCGCTTCTGGAAGAGCGTTCAGACGGCCTGCATATCGGCCTGAAATTCGCGTTCCCGGTTGCCCATATTGCCGCAGACATTGCCAACGCCGTTCAAGAAGCCGTCATTTCGCATACCGGCGATACCCATATACACTTGAGTATCGATACCGAAATCGGTACGCATAAAGTCCAACCCGGCGTAGCAACCATCAAAGGCGTGAAAAATATCATCGCCGTAGCATCGGGCAAAGGCGGCGTCGGCAAATCAACGACCACTGCCAACCTTGCCACCGCAATGGCCAGAATGGGCGCGCGCGTCGGCGTACTCGATGCCGACCTGTATGGCCCAAGCCAGCCCACCATGCTCGGCGTACAAGACCGCAAACCCGACCAACAAAACAAAAAACTCATTCCCGTTGAAGCTGAAAGCGGCATTCAAGTGATGTCCATCGGTTTCCTGGTCGATACCGACCAAGCCGTCGTTTGGCGCGGCCCGATGGTCAGCCAAGCCTTGCAACAACTTATGTTCCAAAGCGAGTGGGACAATGTCGATTATCTCTTCATCGATCTGCCACCCGGTACCGGCGATATCCAATTGACTCTGTCGCAAAAAATCCCCGTGACCGGCTCCGTTGTCGTGACCACGCCGCAAGACATCGCCCTGATTGATGCACGCAAAGCCGTGGATATGTTCAACAAAGTCAATATTCCGATTTTGGGCGTTTTGGAAAACATGTCTGTCCATATTTGCACCAACTGCGGCCATGCCGAAGCAATCTTCGGCGAAGAAGGCGGCAAAAACTTGGCAGAGCGTTTGAATGTACCGTTGCTCGGCCAGCTTCCGTTGAGCCTGCCCGTGCGCGAAGCCATGGACAGCGGCACATCTTTAGCCTTGTTTGAAAACAACCAAACCATCGCCGACATCTACACCGAAGCCGCCTTCCAAATCGCGCTGGCCATTGCCGATAAAGGCAAAGACTTCAGCAGCCGCTTCCCGAAAATCGTCGTCGAATAAAAAAGTTTAAAAAAGGTGTTGACAGCTGTGTGCCCCGTCTCTATAATGCACAGCTTATCGGGTCGTTAGCTCAGTCGGTAGAGCAGCGGACTTTTAATCCGTTGGTCGAGCGTTCGAATCGCTCACGACCCACCACTTTTCCTAAGCCTAAACAATTGTTTAGGCTTTTTTCTTAGCCACCGCCTATATTGGGGTGTGCCTGTTTTGTGTCGAAACCAAGACCGACACTGTCCAATATAGCCGCGTGTCCGTGCAAATGTTCGGGGGCTAGATGGGCATACTTCTGAACCATCCCGACATTTTCCCAACCACCCATTTCCTGCAAAGCGGCGAGCGGAACTCCGGCTTGTACCAACCAACTTGCCCATGTATGCCTCAGATCGTGCCATCTGAAATCAACAATGCCTGCCTGAGACAATGCGTTTTTCCAAATACGCGAACTGATGCTTTTCACGGGTTTACCGTTTGGTAGAGTAAAAACAAAAGATGGATGTTTGCCCATCCGTTTTTCCAATATACCGAGTGCCGTCTGATTCAGGGCAACGCCGATAGCGCGTCCTGCTTTGGCTTCGTCTGCCTCAATCCATGCCGTCTTGCGACTTAGATTGATATGCGACCACTTCAGCCCCAGTACATTGCGTTGCCGCAAGCCTGTCGCCAAACTGAACACTGCCATATCAGCTAAATACTCCGGCAGGGCATCAATCAGCCTTTGGGCTTCTTCATGCTTCAGCCAACGGATACGGCGTTTGGCTTCACGATACAGTTTCAACTTCGGCACATTGTCCAGCCAGCCCCATTCTTTTTCCGCCTTATTCAAAATCGATCGAATTAAGGCAAGATAGCGATTTTTGGTACTGTCCGAACAAGTCATGCGGTTAATAGTCTGCATGATGAAATCACGGCTCATATGGTGCAAGAAGACACCTCTGAAATGAACTAGACAGCGCAAACGGCTTATGTCATCCCTGATACTTTTCTTGTCCCCCATCTCTTCAATCCACCGAACTGCCGCTTCATCCCACAGTCGTTTCGGTTTTTCGTTGAAATGTTCCTGCTGCCACAATTCATGTTTCAGTTTGTCATGCAGCCTTTGGGCTTCATTTTTGTCTTTGGTGCGAGAAGATTGTCTAATTCTTTGACCGCTTTGCGTTGTGATGTCAATGTAATAGACGCCATTTTCGCGTTTATAGATCGGCATTTTTGTTCACTCCTACTTTCGAGTGAAGCCAGCATCCGCGCATTTTCCAGTTCGTTTATAAATGCGTCAAGTGCGGGCTGCGTGATACAGTATTTCCGTCCGGGCATGGAGGCTGCCAAACGGCCGGAGCGGATATGTTCCCGTATGGTTTCGGGATGGCATTTGCAGTATTGAGCCGCTTCTTTCACGTCATATGTCTTCATGGATTACCTCGATATTTCATAAACCGTGTAGGGCGCGTTTTCCTGTAGTAGCGACAGCCGTCTAACTGCCGCATATCGCTTGATACGGGATTCCAACACTAAAAAGTTGTTTCGGTCGATATAAAACAGCAGGCAGAGATAACCCTGCCTGTCTGCTTCGAGTGGAACGAGACGGAAGTGAGGAAACTGATCATCCTTTGGATTAAACAGGGCGCTTACTTTTACGGTAACAACTTCTACACTCTTCTCTATCAGCATAAAGTTCCCTAAACAAATTTCAGAACAAGTATGGAACAGAAGAAAATCAGTGCCGCAACTAACCATGACCGGTTTATCTTCGTTGTTACTTCGTCAAGGTATCCCTTCATTTGTTTGTCAATTTTGGCTTGGATTGAGGCGTACAACTTGCCTTCACTTTCAGCTAGCTCTTTACCATACCCTGCTAGAAGATCTGCCATAATCTGTTCACGATAAGTCTTCAAATCTTCAGCAATTTGAACTGCCGTTTTCAACGGTTCTTCGATTTCAGAAGTAATTCCGTCAAAATCCTCACGAGTACGGTTACGTTGTTCCTCAAACAAGGCTTTCAACCGGCTTTCCTGTACCAACAGAATTGCAATAACCGGGTCGTCTGCTGTAAGTTTGATACCTGAAACCCGGAACACGTCGGCAATAATGGCATCTACTTCTGCTTTTTCCATATCATGCCTCTGATTTTTCCGGTTGGCGTTGAGTAGCCAAAAACTCTATTTGATCCAGTTGTTCATACAACTCACGCTGTACCGTACGCAGACGTTGGCGAGGCATCAAGCCAAATTCACCTGAATTTTGTGCTTCAGTTAAAGTCAGGTTTTTGGTTGTCATTTCTTTTATATCTGCACCAAACGTATCAGGGTTGCGATGTGAAATATGTACCACGCCGATAATACGATCCTTGTATTGCTTATAAACACCAAATTCTTCAAACGGTTTATCTTTAGTTACCACACCTTGAAAGTCGTTAAGCCAAATAACCACTTCAGCCTGTAAAGCATTTAATGTTTGCACCAAACCTGTAATACAGTCATCAAGAGCCTGTCCACCTACGAGTGGTACATGAATAATCATGCGGATACCGTTTTCGGCCAAGAAGGGCGGTACTTCGTTTTCTGCCATATAAGACATCAATGGCACAAAAGTAGCAGCCCCGTTGTCAATGACAGCAATACCTTCCTCGTTTACCAGCTTCTCAATCAATCCATCAAAATAGCGGGAATCAATATTATTACTGTCATTTAAAATATCGATTACTTCAGGATTTAACGCCGAGAAACGGCTAAAAGAAGGATTTACGGGATCAGTATCAAAGCAATGCAGTTGCTCTCCACTGGCTTTTGCTTTGAGGTAGTCACCTAAAAAACTTGCAATCGTTGATTTACCAACGCCGCCTTTACCTTGTGCAATAAAATGGACTTCTTTCATGGCATAACCTTTCGTTTGTTCAAATGATTTTTTACAAAAAGAAACCTGCTCGTCCCTGAACAAGTTTGTGTTTGTAAAAAAAGCAGCCCTATATAGCAGGGCTGCCGAAGCTGCTAAACATTTATGCCTATGTAGAGCAGGAGTGAAGATTTAACGAATATCTACCCAGCGACCACCATTCTTCTCTTCGCCGACATATCGTACTTTATCGCCCGCAGTCGTCCATCCGTGGTCGTAATAAGCCTTGCAGTATTCCGGTTTATCAGGTCTGACGTAAAACTTTTTAACCATCTGGCAATTTTCATCAGACGTATATTGTCGGCCAAAACGATATTTGTTTTTTTGTTCGCATACCTTCTCAAACCTTGAATAACGCATCATGCGGTTCAACTCTTGAGCATCACACCGGCCAGCTCCATTTGCAATTGCATCAACCAAACCCGACATTTCGGCACTTTCCGAACTACTCGGACACATTTTTAAAAAGTTACGACGCGCCTTGATCGTATTGCCCAATTTTTTGTGGCGAATCGAAAAATATCGTCTAATAGAAGACGCACATTCGCTTGGACGATCACCTGATGACAGACATAAAATTGCCTCACACGCCAAGCGCGTATCGCCTGTAAGCACATCGTCAGCATAAGTCGCCGGCGCTGCTCCCAGTAACGCCGCAATTAACAAACCCAAAGATTTTTTCATACACACACCTTTTCCATATTGAAATAAAAGACGAAAAAAAGGATAATCTGCGTACCCCTACGAGATCATCCATCTCAACTTAAAGCCGCTTTTGAATGAAAGCGGCTTTTTCATTGCCAAACAACTGTGCGAACTTGGAACTTACATCCATCCTGAACGATATTCACACACAAATCACCATTACCTTTCATCAACAGATCAACCTGTTTAGATGCGGCTCTCATACTATGATAAGTACCAATAATGATTTGCTTAACGGGCTTGCGGATCTTTTTCATGTTACTTCCTTTCGCTTTTAGATGAAGTGAAGGTCGTCTGAAACCATTTTCAGACGACCTTGAGAATAGGCGGGCATTTCTCTACCCGTGTTAAGATTGGATTACCACATCTTCTCTTTACACGAAACAAGAAATGCCCATGAAAAACAATCAAAAAGAGTTATTTGAAAATATTACTATCAGTGTTGTTTATGGCTCGCTTTTGATAAAAAGTATGCCTCTATTTATTTTTTTATGCGTGATATTTTCCGCTTGGCAGCTATGGGAAAACCATAGTGAAATCTCAATAAAATTTAAATGGACGTGGAAACTATTTGTTTCTTCAGCACTTGCATTATTTATCGCCAAAATAATTTCGATCCATCATTTCAATCACAAATATGGGATCTATCCCGAATATCTTAACTATTCAATTTCTGTATGGACTATCATCACTGCTATTACGTTTTTAACACTTCCAATCTTGTGGCATATACTCAAACTCATGATAGAGGGTAGAAATGCCCCGTTATTTAAATCTTTTAAAAAAGGTATCTATGCAATAACACTCTTAATTATGTGGGGGCTTATTATCAAAGCATATGATAAAGCTACCGAGTATGATCGCTGGCCACTCATGTTGGATGCGTACAGCTATTCCGACTGCAAAACAAGTCAAGGTAGTATTGCCATACGAAAAGATGATACAACGTGTTACCGATTCATACTTAGCTATCCACTCAAAATAGAGATGCAGGAATATCCATCACCTAAACCATGAGGAGCAACCGTGGCATGAGCCGACATCCAAGGATAACCAAATAATCATTTCCGATATAATCCACACCTGAAATCCGATGGCTATCGTTGTCAAAGCTGATTGCCTATCGTACTCTTTCCAGCCTCGGAATATATAGAATGAATGCAACAACGCCCATGTTAAAATTATAGACAGTCTGATTTTATTGCAGCAGTCCACTTATCATTCATCTCCAGAAGATTATTGCAGGGCTTTCACCTGCTCCCCGACCTATTGCCGGTAGTCAGCCTTATCAAGACATCGCTCAAAACGGTAGGGTGCGATAAATACCATACCGCCGATTTTTACCCTCCCGCTACTGCTTACTGATTCACAGGCAAAGTGCTTGTACAGGACATCACACACGGACGGTTTCGGAACCGCTCAGTCTTTTTGCTCCGAGCCACTGAGTTGCCCGCCACCCTATAATGTAACCAGGCGGTAGAAAAAACAATTTGGAATATGTTTTAAGACAAATTTATCTTATAATGCGTTTCTTCGTCATTTGTCATAATGACACTATTGAACTATAATAAACTATCTGATTATTTCAGATGAACCCAAACGGAAACCCGCTTCTTGCACAAGCGGGCTTGGATTTGGATACATGTTTAAAGACGGGTAGCGCCGTCTGAACATTTGGGCATTTGCCCTATCGGACTTTTCCGATAAATACCCGCTCACGGCGGGGAATATAAAAACCAAAATGTATTTTGCAGCTTGTCCGCAGATTATCGCTGCTGCATCGGGATTACGTCCCGATTAAAAAATACGTCCAACTTGCCGCCTGTTACCGGACCCCACTGGGCAACCCGGATGCGCGGCATTTTTTTTGGCAGGTCGGATGCTGCCTGCAACCGTTTGTCCGATTTACCCAAAGGCTCGATCACCTTTTTTACGCATGATGTTTCAGTCTTTTCACGCTAAAACAACTCCGAAGGCCGGTTGCTTCGTTCCAAACTGTTAAAGAACTTTGATAGACGTATATTAGCCATAGGTAACAAATATTGCAAGAAAAATATTAGCTAAAGCTAAATATTTACATTTTTAAATATTCAACATATTGTTTTAAAAGATTATATTTTTAGAAAATAAGTTACTAGAAGTAGAAAAAGGTGGTCTGAATTATCAAACCACCTTAGAACAAGAATTCCCCAAGAAGGACAATTAAAGTCAGAATTAATGCTGATGTTCTGACAAGTTTGTAAGAATCGTTATTATAAGAATCGTTATTATCAGGGGCTTTAAACAATTTCTAGAATGTGACAGCCCTTATGAAGTTAACCAGGGCATATGTGAAAATAAGAGGTCGTCTGATATTTTCAGACGACCTCTTATTTTAAAACCTTTGGAAAATCTGAGACTGCCCTATTAAGACTTTGCCAATGACTACAAGACTTGATCTGTTTTTGGTAGAAATTTCCCAACTCTTATACTGACGATTGTCAGAGATTACGAGCAGATTATTACCAACCATTTGTAATCTCTTCAAATGAAGATGATTTCCAACCATAAACAGGTACACCCCATCTCCATCATATTTGTTTGTTGATATATCTACAAACACCAAATCACCCGGCTCAAGTGTTCCGGACATATTATCAACTCGTATATTTGTTAGCCTTAGACTATCTGGGTTTTTAGCAGAGAAAATCCTGCGATACTGATCTTCCGTATACTCAATATACGAAATATTGGCTGAAATATCTGACGTATTGATTGGATACTGGTCAAGTATATCGTTATCCAGCATTTTTATGGTAAATGGTGATACGGTCGTTTCAGCAGCTTTGGGTTCAGCCGATTTATTTGCCCAAAATCCTTTTCCACTAGCAAGCCAATCAGGATCACATTCGAGAAATTCAGATGCTCTTAGTAGATTTTGCCCGGCTAAAACCTTTGTTGTCCCATTCAGCCATTTAGAAACTGAGGGGGGTTTGACTTTGCAATATTTAGCCAAATCAGCTTGTGATTTACCTAAGTCGTCAAGGCGTTTTTTAATTCTGTCTGCAAGTGTATTCATTTTCTAATTATCGCTTTACAGCTTTTTCTTTTGGGTAATAGCTTTTTTTCGATTATTGATTTATTTGTTAGCTATGGGTAATATGTAAGTCTTGGTTTTGTCAATTACAAGGAAATGACAGTGAGCGAATACACATTGCAACAGTGGTTGCGAGAAAGAAGAGGTCGTCTAAAAGAGATGGCTGAAACATTAGGTATAAACTACTCATGGATTTCTCAAATTGCCAGCGGTCGGAAAAAAGCACCGCTGGATACAGCTATTAAAATCTCGGCTTACACAAATAATGAAGTTACGGTTGAAGCCATTTCTAAAGCTTATAAACCAAAAAAATAACCTATGCTCACAGCCGAAATCCGCCACCACATAACAACGGACTTCGTGGTTTACCGCGAGTTCGGGCTTTTGTGCGGCTCCAATATTCAGGCAGCGACATTATTGTCAGGGCTGTTTTGGTGGAGCGACGTGGCCGATAAAGAACCAAAACGTCAGGGTTGGTTTTATAAAACCGCTTCCCAGCTGTTCGATGAGTTCGGACTGACACGGCGTGGCTATGAAAAGGCAAGAAAATTCCTTTCAGGCAAAGGCGTTATCCAATGCCGACGTGCAGGTGTACACGGCAGGATGCACTGGCAGCTCAATAAAGAGCGTCTGTTAGAGCTATGCTATCTTGTCAAAGGCCAACCAGTGCCGCAATTCGACAGCCGTTATCATATCGATACCGACAATTTTCGCCTTGAGAAGTGGATTAACCTCACACTTTGGAATGACTTTCTGAAGATGCGTGCCGAAAAAGGCAAGCCCCTCAATATCAAGCAGAAAAAAATCCTGCTCAAACAGCTTAAAGACCTCAAAAACAAAAACTACGACCTCAATGCCGTGATGCAGAAATCGATTCTGAACGGCTGGGCAGGCTTCTACGCCTCCGACCGTTCCCCCAACATCCCTACGCCACCAACGTCTGAAGCGGCCACACGCAAAGCTAAGGCGGAATACGAGGCGCAAATCAAACAATCCGCCGACCCGCCGCCCGATACAGGCGGACAGCGGAATCCCGACAACCCTCACCGTCAAAATCTCCAAAATTACTATAAGAAAAAACAGTAACCATCATTAGGCTGTTGGCACAGCCATGCCCCAAAGCTGCTCCGGCAGCTTTTTTTGCGCTTTTTGCCGGTAGATATGCTACCTAAAAGGCTGTTTTGTCTGTTTCTCTCAACAATTTGAGATGTGATGGGCTGTTTTTCTGCTTCGTTTACCTGTTTTTATCCGAATCAAATTTAAAGAATAAGTTTTAATGTTGAATATAAGTATCTGAAAATATTATGTTTGTACATAATGAGCAAAGAACTTTGGCTTTAGAGGACATAGAACTTTGTCCGTATAGGACGGCCTTTATACAAAGATCACCTTCACAGACCACTATCAAAAAATATTACAGGCTCGCGCCTGACTGTTTTTTGTGCAACTTATGATGGATGTAGATGGATATTGACGTTTGAGAGGATATAGACTCTTTTTGAGGGAGAGATATGTACAGGTTTTGTGGATAAATCGTTAGAAATATGTACAGGAGACGCTGTACCTGTTCGGAAATCCTGCTAATACTGCCCGTTTGGAACACTCGCTGGCTGAGGCAGAACAGGGGGAATTTGTAGTGGTCGAACTGTGAGGAAGCGCCGTTTTACCGCTGATGCCCCGAAGATTTGGCATATTGGAAAATATTTTTTTGAGTAAAGGCCGTCTGAAAATTCAGACGGCCTTTTCATTTGTAGTCCTCCGGGTTAATCTGATTTTGCCAATCAAATTTGTTCTTCCCGGAATTGGATTGAGCCAAAGTTTCTTTTGGCTTTTCAGGTTCAGAAACGGGGCTTTTTAAATTAATTAATTTATTATCATTTTGAGATTCTTCTACCTTTTTTTCAGCTCCTAAATTCATTTTTTGAAGCCGGGAACGGATGAATCGATTTAATGCCTGTTGGCTTACTCTTACATTTTTCTTTTCAGCCAAAAACTGCAATATCAGTTTTTCAGTAAACCCAAGCTGCTTCATTTTTAAAATTTCATCTTTATAAGGCTCCAGTACGGATCGTTTCCCTGGACTCAATTTATTTTCATACGATTTGATGAAATCTTCTAAATCACTCATACACACCTCTTACAACATCAAAACAACATTTATACAACCTATTTTACAACCTATACAACACTTATACAACCTATTACAACAATAAACAACTAAAAACAACATTTATACAACATTTAAACAACATCTATATAACAAAAATACAAGCATATTTACAACACGAATACAACATTAAAACAACATATACAACATTAAAACAACCATATACAACCTATTTACAACTAAATAACAACATATATACAACAATTAAACAACAAATACCTCCTCTCCGCGCGTACTTCTTCTCTCAAAAAAGGATATTGGCTAAGTACCAATAAATTTTAACTACAACGCAGGATAGGCAACGAGTGCCAAAAACAGGGTGGTTTTACCACCCTGATTCCGCCCAAAAGGGCGGAAACGCCGCAAAGCGGCTGAAGGTTTGAACAACCATCGGGGGCATCTGCCGCCGTGTTGTTGGTTGATGTCTAAATTTCAAAGCGCAAAAAGTCCAGACCAAGACAAGTGTCTCTGCACGTCTTCCACCTTTTCCACCACGCCACAGAAGGCGCACCGGACAAAGATGAAAGCCGCACAAAGCCAGTCTGGACTTTTTGCGCTTTGAAATTTTTAACGACATCACAACAAGGCGGCAGATGCCCCCGATGGTTGTTTATTTATGAATGAACATTTATGAAAGGACTATCAGATGGGATTAGATATGTATGGCTATACCATGAAAGCCGAGTTTGTCGGCGACCGTCAAACCGATGTGAATGTGAGTGAAGATGAACGCGAAGAAGCAGCACTGAATCATTTTGCCTACTGGCGAAAATTTAACCATCTTCATGGTTGGATGGAAAACTTATATCGTCAAAAAGGCGGAAAAGCTGAAGTCTTTAATTGCTGCACTGTTCGGCTAGAACTTGAAGATTTAGACCGTCTGGAATCTGATTTAAATGAAGAAAAATTGGAATACACGCCGGGCTTTTTCTTTGGAGATTCGCAAATTTATCCCGAAGACATTACAGAAACCAAAACCTTTATAGCGAACGCGCGGTTAGCGATAGCTGAGGGGCGAGCAGTTTTCTATGACAGTTGGTGGTAATGGCATTTAAACGGTTTCAGGCGGCAAAGGTCGTCTGAAACCTTCGGGAGCAAAAAATGGATAACACGGTTAAAGAGCTGAAAAAACTTATTTATTCATTCGGTGCGGCATATAAGCCGTCTGATGTTTTTCGTGATTTCGTCGAGCTGGCAGCGATTGCCATTTTAAACAGCTATATTCGGGATGAAGATTGGGAAAATCGTGAAGAGCGATACCACGTTATCCGCCGACAATATAAAGAAGAGGCTTTTAAAATTTTTCCTGAGCTATTAGGCGTTTTGGCTTCGGGCTGTATTCGAGCGGTGAAAGTCGGAAACTACGAAGATTTTTTGGGCGAACTTTATATGGACTTGGGAGCGTCGAACGAGCGTAACGGACAGTTTTTTACGCCAATGTCTATATCAAGAGTGATGGCAAAACTGGCGGGAATTGACACGGTGGAGAAGCTGGCGAATAAAAGATTTGTTTCTTTACTTGAGCCATGTTGTGGCAGTGGTGCGAATCTGCTTGCTTTCGCCGAACATATCGCCGATAGCGGAAAAATTCCAAGCTTACATATGGCAGCGGTTGCGGTAGATATTGATGTTTTATGTGTGTGGATGTGTTTTGTGCAATGCCATTTTTACGGTATTCCCGCAAAAATTATACATGGCGACAGTTTGAAACTTGAATTTCATACGGCTTGGCGGACGGTGCATTGGTTGCGTGGAGGATTTGAAGACGATATGAAAGCTGAAATTGTCGCTGACAAAAAAGCCGCTTTCGATGCAGAACAGCAACACCATAGAGAAACGAAGATTACCGCCCCTTTGTTGACTTTGGAAGAACAGTTGGTCTTGTTTTAAGGAAAGGAAGAAGCGTGATGATTCAAGATGTGAAAAAAGTGGATTATGACAAAATGTTTTCTGAATGCCTAAAAGGTAAAATTCCAACTGAAACGAGGCTGGATACCGAAGCCCTAATTAATCTATTAATGTTGGAAAATGTTTCTGAAATTGAAGCAAGCATTAGAAAAGGTTGTATAAGAGCAACACATTTTATAGGTTCTGACAAAAAATATATCTATGATACAGGTATTGATGATGAAGAAATTCAATGGGAAATTGAAGATTTTAAGGCGCATTACCCTCACACTTGGTGGACGGTAGAGCAGATTAATTATAATGACTAAGATATAAAGGTCGTCTGTAATCACTGTTTCAGATGACCTTTATCTGTCTAAGCCAAACTGAAAAAAGAAGCCCGCCGCAGCCCCGTTACCGCCTCTCAAAGTTCGGCAGAAACGTCCCCACGCCCCCAAGTAGAAAACAGACTTAGGCAGCTTTTCCGGCACCTTCGGCAACCTACAAAACTGCCACGCCTATTTTCCACTTGCCCCCTACGGCGGGCTTTTTATTTATGAAAAATCGGGATTCTTTTGAAGAAACTTATCCTTCGTCAAACGATGGGTAAATCTGTAAACCGTGTGGTATAGCACTGACTCAATCTGTCCCTATTCATTTCCCAGTTGTTGGCCAATAGTTCTGATGCAAGTTTCAGACGGCCTTTACCGTACCGGCGATTAATTTTGTCCCATGCCTCCATAACTGGGTTGGTAGTTGCTGACTGCCAAAGATCCGCCTGTATCTGCCCGGCGGGCATTAAACCCTGTAATTCGATCCCGCATTTTTTATAGAGGTAGCCACTGCGGTAGATAGTTTCTAGTATCTTTTGTGCTGCGTGATTTAACAGCACGGTGTCGGAAGTCGGTACAGTTAGGCTTATTGTCTGACTGTTATGATATTGAGGATCAGATTCTTTGAAAAAATCGGTATGTAAAAACACAGAAACAGATGAGGCCGTCAATTGGTCTTTACGCAATGCTTCAGCACCTGAACTGATATGATGCGTGATGGCGGCTTTTAAAGCCTCCAGTGTATCTATGCGTGTTCCAAAACTGCGGCTGCGGACAAGATTCTGTCTTGTTTGCGGTTTGGGGTGCAAACCATCACAGGCAACGCCCTGCATCTCACGTTGCGTCCGTTCGACCGTCACACCGTATCGCCGGCGTAGGGTGCCGGTATCCGCCCGAACGAAGTCCAATGCGGTATAAATTCCTTGCGCCGCCAGTTTGGCCACTGTTCTACCCCCAATTCCCCAAATCTCATCGACACCCTGGCTGCGCAAGGCACGAAGGCGGACAGACTCATTCCAATCTGACCAAACCACCACTCCTCCAAAGTGATCGGGGTAACGTTTGGCAAGATGATTGCAAAACTTGGCCAGCGTCTTGGTCGGTGCGATGCCGACGCAGGTCGGTATGCCAACCCACTGCAATACGCGATGTCTGATTTGGCCGCCGAGTTCGGCGAGGTTCTCGATACCGGCCATACTGGCGAAACATTCGTCTATCGAATAGACTTCAATCGTAGGGACACAACCGGCGATAGTTTCCATCATCCTCCGGGACAGGTCCGCGTAGAGTTCGTAGTTGCTCGAATAAGCTTTCAGACGACCTTGAGAAACTAAGTGTTTCACACGGAAATAGGGTTCCCCCATCTTAATGCCTAAAGCCTTTGCCTCAGCAGATCGTGCAACCACGCAGCCGTCGTTGTTTGACAGGACGACGACAGGGACGTTCTTCAAATCCGGCCGGAATACCCGCTCACAGGAACAGTAAAAGCTGTTGCCATCTATCAGTGCATACATGTCAGCCACCCTGACGCACGTCTTTGATGACGAAAGTCACGACCCCTACAACCGACCATGTATCTTCATCGGTCGGTACAAAATCAGGGTACTCGCCGGAAGCGTTTTCAGAGTGCAGCTCAGGCTTTCGACCGGGAACTTTGTATAGCCGTTTGATCGTAAACTCGTTGCCTAAATCCGCCATCACAATATCGCCGTGCTTCGGCGTTTTGGAGCGGTCGATGATCATAATATCGTCTTTACTAATCCCAGCATCTAGCATGGAATATCCACCGGAACGGGCGGCGAAGGTGGCGGACGGGTTGGCAATGAGATATTCGTTGAAATCTAGGTAGTCTGCGACATACGGCTCCGCAGGTGACGGAAATCCGGCCGGCACTTTTTCTAAGGCAACCGGAACCTTCAGATTTGTCCGACTTATTGGAATCAGACTGTCCGGTGGCAGGGCAGAAGAGGCAATCATGGCATCGACAGCGGGTATCAACGAAACAGGAATACGCTTTACTGTCGTCGCTTCACCGGTCTTGCTTTTGCGCCCAGCACCGTCTCTACGGCCACCGCGTTTCTTTGGTATTTCGCTCATAGTTTTTGTAGTTTGATTTTGTAACGAAATCATTTTACCAAAGAATATAGTTCATTTGGATTTAAATTTCCCATAACCAAACATCCTTTTGTTTAGAATACAAAAACACCCCGAAGGGTGTTTTTTCTTTGGAACAAATGGCCTAATAATTTAGCGATCAATATCTAAATCCATATTCTGTTGAGGATTCTTATCTAACTGTTGGAGTTGGCTGTCATAAAGATTGATTTTTGCGTGAATTTGATTAGCCGGTTGTAAACCAGCAATCAGTTTTTCTGCGTGCTTAATTACTTGTTTCTGAAAAGCACTCAAAGAGTCAAACTCCTGTTTAATACGAGACTCCAATTTTTCTAGATATCGGGTATTGCGATGAAGCTCATGGTCAATCGCCATACCAGGCAATTGGTTTTGATGGATTCTACTGTCAAAGATCAGACCTTCGCGTGAATAAACAGCAAAATAATCGGCCTTACCGGAAAGAAAAACTCTATCTGCATTCTCTGGAAGTTTTTCCACTACCAAATCATGATGTTCTTTTGGTGTTGCTCTTGGTGTTTCACCAGCTTTGACCATTTCATCATAGCGTTCTAATGTGCCTTGCCAACTTACTTCTGAAGGAGCAGTTTGTAGATAGACAGCAGTTTGATAACCATGCTGTTGCATATCGTTCAAAGTCTTAATTGGCGTTTCAGGCGTTCTGAAAGTTCCTTCAACAACGATGTTATACCCTTCTTTAAGTGCTTGCTCTATAACCCTACCTGTCATTTTCCCTGAAAATTCGGCTGTATGTTTGGCAGATTCTTTGCCATATTGAGCCTGTATCTCATCAAAATTAGGATGATAACGACGGAACTCATCCCCATTCACAACCAGCACATTTCCGTTCAGTTGTGCATTAATCATCTTAATAAGATTTGATTTTCCTGCCCCTGGTTGCCCCCCAAGTACAAAACCTTTCGGTGGTAATTCAGGTTTAATCTGATGTTCATCCATCAGATCGTCCCATATTTTCTCAAATGCTTCATTTTCCTGCTCAAGCGTCATAGATAACTACCTTCCTTATCTGACTAGACAGAATACTTTTGATAAATCTGATTGCACTCACTCACTACTTTGTCAAAATCAATATCTTCAGGTTCTGAAGCATACAGTTCCCGGCGTAAGGCGACCAAACGACTTTGATCAGGTGTACGGCCTTCGCTTCGTGGAGTTTTTCGCGCAATCATGGCCAAAACTGAAGCCACACGTTCAATCAAAGCGTCTTTCTGCATTAAAGTAGCCATTTTTATTCCTTTTCTGAAATTAGGGATTGTTTGTGTTGTCGCATTACCAGTTTCACCAGGGATACGCTACACCCGGCCAACTTGGCTGTTTCTTGAAGGGTATGATGTGAGCGCAGGCTGATAATCAATTTATGTTTTTGAGTATCTGCCTGACGACCTTTGAATCGTCCTTGTTTTTTTGCTTCAGCAATTCCGGCTGCTTGGCGTTTCTTACGTTGTTCGTAGTCATCTCTAGCCATTTGTAGGGCAATTTTAAGCAACATGGTTTGTATGCTGTCTAAGACGATTTTGGCAATATCGGAGTCAGTCTGTATTTGACTCAGGTCGATAATGCCGGGAATGGCGAGAAATGCCCCTTTTTCACGGATACGGTTTACCAGCTTTTCTGCTTCAACCAGTGGCAGACGAGTGATACGGTCAATATGCTCGGCGATGATCACGTCGCCTTCTTGCAAATCGGCAATCAATTTGTTCAATACAGGTCTGTCGGCACGAACGCCCGAAGCCTTTTCCTTATAAACCCCCGCAATGTAGTAACCTTCTGCCTTAGCTTTCTCAATTAAGGCGTTTTGCCGCTCGAGATTTTGTTCTTCGGTACTGACACGTTGGTAAATTCTCGCTGCTTTCATAGTCGGGCCTCAGTAGTCGATACCGAAAATACAGTTTTGATACAGGAAGGTGGCAACATCGAAATCATCGCCGGAGCGGTAGAAAGCTGAAAGTTTTTCGTTGAACTCAGACATTTGCAGTTCGGAAATTTCCAAAATACCGCAGCCTTTTTCTATTAACAGCGCGTTGGCAAACAACGTGGCCGTTCTTTTATTGCCGTCCCAAAAGATTTGCTGTCGCATAAAGGCCAACATAGATCGGATAGCAGTTTCGGTGGTCGAACGGCTTCGGTTCGCAATTTGACCAAACAGGTTCTGTACTTCAACTTCTGATATGGCGGGCGGTGTATGGCGCGATCCGTCAACTAGGGTAACGCCGACTGTGCCGGTGCGAAAATCTCCGGGAGCTAATGAATCTTCTTGGGCAACGATACTGTTTATTTTCTTTAGCAGTGGAATATCAACGGGAAGGCCGTCTGAAATATGGCGCATTACATATTGGTAAGCACGTTTCAGATTTAAGATAGTCTGAATATCACCCAATGATGCCGAAGCAACATTTTGCCCATTGATAATCTGTTCTGTCTGCAACAAAGTTGTCTGACAGTTTTCAAACCGGCTTAGATTGTGGATTTGGGCAACTAATACCTTTTTGGCCAAAAAGATATTTTCTTTAAGGCTGAGATTATATTTATCTGGAAACACTGTTGCTCCTTATACGGATAAAGGTGGTTAATTTGGGTATGCTCTAATTATCTATTAAATAAATACTTTTATGTTTGGCTAATTTAAAATAATCAGGACTTAAATTGTCTATGACCAAATTATCTATTCTATTTGTCTAGTAGGCAAACTGATTTACATAGCCTGACAAAATATAAAAACAAAAAAGCCCGGCGGCCGTACAGACATCTGTACGGCCGCCGGGCTTTTGCATTGCTTGTTTAACGAGTAGGTTCGTTGTCTTGTTCTATACCTGTTTGTTTGGAAATATGCGGTTCTTGCTGTAATTGAGGGCTGACCTTTTGATCGTATTCCCGTTGTGCTTTAGTGCTTAGAGGTTGCCCAATCATATCCTTAGCCAATCTACTGATAAGCCTGGCTTCATTTTTGTGTCCCATCTTATACAGTTCTTTGGCTATAAGACCATATTCAGCCAATATGTAACCGCGTGTCTGCATGACCTTCTGAATGTAGGGATGTGTCGGACGTTCCAGGTTTTTGATTGCTTGGTTTAATTCTTCCAGCCGTTGCTTTTCGATGCGGGGTGTTGCACCACGTTCTTTCATGGCTCGCACTATGCCATTTTCAGCTTTGAGGATTTTTCCCCGGTGTTGCCGTTTAGTAGCCGCACACTCTACACCTTCCTCCCGGAGTTTTTCAGCAAAACGGACGCGCCATTCAAAAAGATCATTTTTACGCGGATTAAGCCGTTGCCCGTAGGTATCTCTCATCAATACACACAAATGTACATGGGGATGCTCGGGTTCGCCTTCTTTTTCGGATTCGTGGTGTAAAGCGAAGAGATATTGATGGTCGGCAAACTGTTCAGCGGCAAAATTGCGGGCGGCATTCAAGACGGCCTGCGGCGGTGTTCCGGCAGGCATGGATAGGACGATATTGAGGGCTTCCCGGTGTTTGCCTCTTTCGGGGATATTGAGTTTCTGCCAATCTTCTAGTTGCGATTTGACAGCTTTTTTACCGTTTAATTTTTCACCGGAGTGATTTTCGACAGTAATTTTACCGTTGCGTGAAATGTAGTCCAAATGGTTGCGTATGCCCTGCATACCATTGGAGTTTCGACTTAGCCTTTTAGGGATTTTAACCATGACTTCGGGGTGTTTTTTAGCCGCCGCCGTCAGGTTGGCCAATCCGCTACCTGATTTGAGGGGTACTCTGGATTTTGCCCGGTGATTGGATTTTGAGATGGGGATGCTGGAATCTTTTGCACGGACGGAGCGGGTTTTGAAACCCAAAAACCAATCGTCTATTTTACGGTACAGGGACATAGCTTTACTCCTATTCGGACAGGCGTTTGCGGTTGGTTCGTAATACGTCACTTACCCTTTGGGTATGTTGCCTGATGAATTCTGATAGGGCATTTATCTGTTCGGATGTAAGCGAAACACCTTCGCCCATATTGAGCTGTCGGGCAATTTGGTTGAGGTTGCGGCCTATACTTAAAAGCTGGTAGTTTGACTGGAAAAGCACTTCGACTTCGGCCGCCGTCAGCAGGGGATGCTTACGGACGTGCGACTGGACTATATCGCGTATGATGTCGTTCACGCTGCTTTTGTGCTTTTCAGCGGCGGCTTCGAGGTAGGCACGGTCTTTTTCGGGCAGGCGGACGGTAACGCGTTTGCTGCTTTTTGGGGGTGGAAGTCCGATCAATTCGGGTTCTTCCTTTTCAAGCTGCGCCTTCAAAAGCCGTTTTGCCATCCACGACACACTGGCTTTCCCATACCGTTGTTTTGCCAGTTGCGTAAGCTCTCTAATTTCTTCATGGGTTAAACCATAGACACTGATTTCAGGCATGGTTCTTTTCCTTAAAAAAACAAGGTCGTCTGAAACCATGTTTCAGACGACCTTTCTTATCGTTATCGTCCGTAAAACAGTTCCTGTTGCTCAGGAGACTGTTCCAGGTCTTTTTGTGTCGTCAGGCGGCCATATTGGGTCTGATAGAAATTCAGGCGTGCCTGTATCTGTGTTTGTTCGGGCAGGCCTTTAATCAGGTTTTCCATGCCTGCCTCCAAAATTCGGTACTTTTTCTGCTCGTCGGCATTCATATCAGACAACCGCTGCCCATACTGTTCTTTTGCTACCAGCAAACGTTCTTCCAAGGTTTGCGCCGGTTGCCGTGCCTCCTTTTCAGACGGCCTTGTTGTATTTGTAGCCTGGTCAATGGATTGATTCTGCTCCCGATCTATTTCTATCTGCTTTTCAAAAGAAAAAATAAATTCTTTGATTTTTGCCGCATCTTGAGAGGCTTTCAGAATTTCCATAGGTTCTTCCGTCAATACCTTTACCCAATCGCCAACATATCCGGCGTGTCTGTCTGGATTATGCGGAAGACCCAGCTCACGACTCATCATCATCGAAGAAATTTCAGCACGAAGTTCTTCCCGGGCATAAGATGAATCACCAAAGCGACCGCCCATATCTCGATTAAGCCGGTCGGCATGCCCTGTCCTATGCCCAAGTTCATGCAGAGCAACAGCGTAATATTCTCCCTGCCCAAGAAAACGTTCTTTAGGGGGCAGTACTATAAAATCCCGGGTTCGGTTGTAATACGCATCATTGCCTCGATGATGGATAACCGCGCCCGAAGCCTTGAGAAGTTTTTCTGCACGTTCGTGGTCAATCCATACAGGCGGTGCCTTTTCCCATGCCGGTAAACCATCTATCTGTTCGGCATTAAAAACGGTAAAACTTTTGAAATAAGGGTTCTCCAACTGGATTCTTTCTTTAACGGGTTCTCCATTTTCGTCTCGAATAATTTTTCCTTTTTCATCTTTTTGGATCTTCTCGGTATGGGTAATCAGCCTTACTAACCCAGTTCCACGCTCCCCTTTTCGGACTTGTGCGTTCACACTCTGAGCCTGTTTGTAAGTCATCCAGCGCGGATCACTGTAACCTTGAATCATCAAATTTAGACGGTTCATACCGCTATATTCAGTACCTGATACGGGGTTGAAAGGAAAATCTCTACCCATATCAGGCTGCCAGGGCAATTGAAATGGAGCTGTACCCTGCTTAAGTCGCTCGATCAGTTCTTTGGCGATTTTTTCTGCATATTCTTCTTGATGGCTTTTTTTGCGCTCAGTCATTTTTTATCTCCTCCAAACAGAAAAAAGCCCTGCCATTTCCGGCAGGGCTTACTGTTTATTTCCAACTACTTAAATCTAAAAGCCGTTTGGCCTCCGGTGGAGACTCCGGGTTATCCAAATAAGCTTTCATGGCTTCATAAGACTGGCAGGCGGTCAGATAAGCCTCCTGTTCTTCATGACTTAGATTGAAAAATACCTCTTGCTCTTCAGAAGTGAGTAGGGTATTCCAATCTTCCTGCAAAATATCGGCATACTCTTCCATCTTTCCTCCTTATCTTGTAATTTCCGGATCCTGCCCTCTTTCAGGACTGTATTGCTCCCGGCCTTTTGCCGTCTGTTGTTGCTCTTGTGTCGGACTTGGAATCTGAATCGGATCGGGCAATTTCAGCTTCGTTCCGTGCATATTTTGGGCGGTATGCTCGTAGTAGTTTCTCAAGGCTTTTGTGCGTACATCACCTTCCAGCCCGCGTATTGAATCCATCACACCGCGTTCATACATTGCCAGTTTCTTTTGATTGGGCTTACTCAACTTTTGTGCTTTCTGCATATAATGATCTTTCGCCGCAACAAAGCCTGTATTCAACGCAGCCGCCTTCATATCATCAGTCTGATGCACGACTTCGGCGGGAACTTCTTCCCGACCAATGGAATGAACCGGTACGTCAATATCGGTATCAGCTCGAGGAGAAGCATTGATTGTTCTGTCGGAAGGCAGTGTGCTTTGCGCTTTCAGTCGATCAGCGGCAGACAGCATGGCAGCATCGGGCTGGGTATGAATGCGCTCTTCACGTTCAACCTCGGGTTTAAGCTGTTCCTGCTCCTGTGTAGGCTTCCCCGTTTCGCTTTGAGAGTTACCCTGTTCTGTTTGTTTATGAGGCTCTTGTCTTGGCTGTTCCTTCTCTACTTCCGGTTGTCGTCTTTCCTGCTCACGCACCATCTCCGGTGTAATGCCATTTTGCGCGTAACGTTCCCGCAACGCTTCCACTCGCTGCAAATCAGCGGCAGTCGGATTGTAGCCACTGGTACGGATACCCTGGGCGGCGGCTTCAATAAACATTGCCTGACGGAAATCTTTACTGCCCGACAACTTGATGCTGTCCCAACCTTTGGCTTTGACAACTTCCAACATATCCTTGACTGTTTGCGGATCAGAAAGGGCTGTTTTTAACTCCTTGCCTTTATCTTCAAACAGCACTGTTTTGTGGTCTGAAACGGAATAGAATTTGCCGCCTACGCTGTGGTAACGCGTTTTGATGTTGTCAGGGATACGATATTGCAGGTCTAAAACGACCTTGCGGGCGTTTGGTTCAGTTTCAGACGGCCTATCGAACTTTGGGGCGGTAAATTCCGATTCGGAGCGGGTAGAAGTCTGTCCTTTTTTGTTCTTTTCCTGAATAAACTCATCTTTTAGGGGTGCTTCCCATCCTTGCTCCGTTTTATAAAACGTTACGCGTTGTCCATCATGTGTTATACCTTCATAGAATTTAAGCGTACCTTCTTTATCCAAGTCTTGTTGAATTTCTTCGGGTGTTTTGCGTAGATACATGATGTCGGTTGTTGCATCATGCAACTCGTAATGTTTAAAGTCAGACTCACGGTAAACCGGCTCATTGACTGTTTGGGTTCGACCATCGTATTCAATACTGTTGGTTGTATTAGAAGAGGTCGTCTGAATGTTGTCTTTGTTTTCAGGATTCATGGGGTTCTCCAAGTTTTCAGGTTCGGGCAGGCTATGGTTGGCTTTCTCTACCCTTTCGCGCCATGCCTCCAATTCGTCAGCGATTGTCTGTTCTTGGTTGCTGATGTCGGGCTTTGGGACGAGATTGATACCTTCTTTAAAGGTTTGACGGACAGCCTCTAAACCGGCCAGTTGGTGCAGATCGTTGAAATCGCTCGGTAAAGGGGGACGGCCTTTTTCATCTACCCCTTTGCCTTTCTGATATTGTTGTATCTGCGTCATGGTAAATTCGGGCTGGATTGCCGTAGCACGATCGCCCAATAAAGCAACCGCCTGTCGTGCTTTTTTAATGCCGGTTTGTGAAGCATCATTATCAACTGCAACCACGACAGGTACGTTTTGAGGAAGTTTTTGTGCCAGTCGTTCGGCAACGGCAACCATATTACCTGCATCAAAAGCAATGATGACGGGCTTGCCAGTGGCTTCGTAGATACTTGCCGCCGTAGCATATCCTTCCGCCATGACGACACCGACCTTTTCTACATCCTCAGCCTTACCGATAAAGGCATATGCTCCCTGAACCTGACCTCCTGCCAAGAAACGTTTACCGCCATCTTGGTTGATGGATTGCAGGTTGACGATCTCATTTTCGTACAGGACGGGGATAATCAGATTGTCGTTGTCCTTATATTCGTTTTGACGCAGACCGGCGATGGCATCCGGGTTGGTAATTCCTTTGGCAGCAAGATAGGGATGGATCAAAGAGGCAGGTCGGCTGCTTTGCCATATCTTTTGTGCTGTGATTTTGACCTTTTGTTGTGTTTGTTGCCGTTCGTGTTCGGCAGCCAAACGTTTTGCTTCGGATTCTGCCTTACGACGTTCAAGCTCTTCCGCACTCGGCGGCGTATAAGGCTTGGTAGGCTGCCATCCGTTCTGCCGCGCCAACTTCCATACGGTTTCAATGTGCCACATTCCTGGCTTCAAGCTTTTCCAGGTCGATTTAGCATCACGAGCAGAATAACTGTCGGCACGTTGAGACCATTCATCCCAAAGGTCGTATCCGTTCTCACCCAGTTCATCTTTAACGGCTGCGCCAACCTGCCACCAAGTATCTCGGTCTTGTGAGTCGATATAACTCAAAGCACTGCGAATGTCATCAATGTCGCTCATATCTTCAATTCCTTATAGACTGAAAAAAATAAAGCGGCCTGCATTTTGCAGACCGCTTCTCTTATGCTCCGGCTTGGACGTTATCACCAATGAACTGCTTGATAAATGGCAGTGAGTCTTCACCCCAATTTTCCAAAAGCACAGGCATCAGTTCATTGATATATTCCGGCGGGCTATCCGGCGGAATAATCGAGGATAGGATTGCACCGGCAATTTCTTCTGAGTTTGAAGCATCCTTCCAATGGAAACTATCCATCTCATCGGGAGAAACGAATGTTGCTTTAGATGCAGTGATGGGTGATCTAACATCGGTATGAATATCCAAAACCGGGATCTCCGGCAATGCCCAATTTGCCCGTTTAGCGAATACGGGGTCGGTGTAATATACGATTTTCTTGGCATAGATCGGACGGCTGTTACCCAAGCTGATGATACAGTCGCTTTTCGGCATCATCTTCAACTCGTCCGGATTCATCACTGCTCGGCGTTGATCACTGGTACTTGTGCTTCGACTTCCCCCTTTCCCTACTGACCGTGATGTAGATTTGGCTTTGTAAGTCTCGTAACCGATAAGTTTACTGTATTCATCAGCATCGCTTTGTTCTCGCGGTGGATAGACAATTTGACAGCCAAAGTTGGTGAAAAATGTGCGTGTTGCATCACGTCCATATAGATCAGTTACCTGAGATGGAGTTTGTATAATCAGCAGAAGACGCAGACCGTAACCGGCGATATACGAGACACCGTGCTGAATGGCTGGAATCACACCCAAGGCGGTAAATTCGTCCATCAATAGGCAGCATTGGTATTTCAGCGCATCGGAATTGTTGGATGGCAAACCCTGCTCAACGTTTACTGTAATCAGTTGGCTGAAAAAAAGGTTCGTCAGTCGTGAAAATACGGCTGTTTCAGTTGGAACAATACCGATATAAACCGTCATCCGTTTTTTGCGTACTTCATCCAAGTAAAAATCGTCGCCACTTGTTGCCGCTTCGACTACCGGGTCAATGAAAATGCCCAAAGGCGCAATCAGTGTTGCCAAAATGTCTGCGCCCGTTTTGGCGTTTCCGTTGGCAAAGCCCATCAGTAGGCTGCGGCAGTTTTGGCTCAACTGTGTATGAGGCTGTTGTTCGCGCAATGTCATTTCATCTTTAATCCACTCCGCCAACGTTCTACCATCCGATGGTGTCGTCAAACGGAACAGGTTGGCCAACGTGGTTTTGTTTTCAGGTAAGGATAAGTCGCGCTCCGATTCCGTCTCAACCATGTAGAGCAACAGACCGGCAAACAGGTTTTGTGCAGATTCCTGGAAAAAGGTTGCACTGCCGTTATCTTTAGCCGGCTTTGGGTACATGATGGAAGCGATGTTTTTCACATCTTTGTAGGTATAGATGGGATTTCTGCGGATATAGGTACAGGGATTCCAACGGTGTGAAACCAAAGGTGCGTTCGGATTGCGTTCGTGTTCCGGCATACGCCCGCCCGGGTTAAACAAAAACACTTCCTGCCCATGAGAAGACCGATAGCCACCTGAAATCAGGAAGTTTTCCAGTTTCGGATCAAATACGACCATGCTGTCCCGGTAGTGAAGACAGTTTGGAATCACAATACCTACGCCTTTTCCTGACCGGGTAGGTGCGGCTAAATATAAAAATTCGTTACCTGACCAACGCAAATAATCGTTACCATATTTCCCAATCAGTAAATCCGGTTCCTCATCACCAGTAAATTTCTTTTTCAAAAGACCATGCTTTGTGATTTCCATACGATTGGCAAAGCGCGCCGATCCATGCAGTTCACGTTTTGGTTTCATCAGCATTGCTGCACAAATTATCACGGCAACTACAATTGGAATCAGAAGAGCAATAAAGACTGATACTTCAAAGGCCGTCTGAGCGCCAGGTCTCAACCGGTCGTAGTATTTCCAATAGTGGTACAACATGCTAACGGATGGCTCGCTTTTTAAATTCAACCATGCCGTCATTACGATACTACCTAGGTACATGCCACCAGCAAAACTTATTGGAACAAAAATGCCCAGCATGGCTAACAGCCCAATTAACTTGTTTTTCATTCTCTAATGCCCCATAAAAAAATATAGCCCGCTTAAAGCGGGCATACGATTACAGCTTGAACTCAAAAACTTACAGATATTCCAAACCGGACACAGTTTCGTTTTGGTTTTTCGTATGAATAATCTGTATTTCTCCAGCCATAATCTCATACACAGTCTTCTCAACACCGTGATGTTCGTAACGGCGTGATTGCAACTTACCTGCAACCCACAAACAATCACCTTTCTTCATGTAGCGACAAACTGTTTCTGCCTGTTTGCCGTACAACACAACATTAAACCATTCGATTCGTTCACGTTGCTCGTTACTGGCTTTATCACGCCATTTTTCTGTATAAGCGAGTGAAATACTGCTTACAGGCGTTTGATTGGGCAGATAACGCAATTCCGGGTCTTTTCCCAAATTACCCATTACTTCAATACGGTTTAGGTATGGCATATTTCTTCCTTAAACTCGGCCACGCATGGCATAAAATTTTTCAACCGGGTCAAAATACAGTTCGGTCATATGAGTCTTTTCAAAATAGGCAACAACATCAATACTGGATTTAACCGAGTTGAGGATATAGTCGTAATCCATTGTCCGGCCGGTTGCCGATTCTTTCGCCAATTGGGCGATACGATAATGAACACTCCGTGCATCATTGGCATGGACGGACATTAGGCCGCCCGGGTGGCCTGTATTTAAGAGCGAGATATAATCCCAAGCCTCGTCGCCACGCAGCTCAGTCAGGAAAACCCGGTCGGGTTTTAAACGCATACAGGCGGCAATCAACATTTTTGCCGTGATATGGCCTTTGTAAAAGAGATGGGCATGATTAAGGTGCATGGGCAAGTCAAGCTCATGCGTGTCTTCCAGCGTAATAATACGGGTTTCTGACGGTACCAAATCGGACAGGGCTTTAGTGAACGTCGTCTTACCGGAGCCGGTGCCACCGACCATACAGATATTGAGTTTGTGTTTAATGGCCAAAGCAAAAAAGGCGTTCATATTACGGTTTGCCTTGTGATCCAACATTTCATATTGCCAAGGTGCAAGTTGTACGTCATGAGGAAGCTTCATCTTGTCAGAAATATCCCGAAAATATTTGTTGTCTATTTCCATTTTGCCAAGATTAAGGTCGGCTGAAGCTCCAAAGGCAGATACATCTTGAAAACGGGAAACACGATCCGTCTGTATGTAATCATCCAATGTAAAACGTGTCTGCGACGGTTTGCGGAAAGCATAGACGATAGTTTTGTCTTCACAGGACGGCGGTATCATGATGTGGCCGCGTTCACCGTCAGGCAGAGTAACGGAGTGGATAGGTTGCTCCATACTGATGTGTTTGCTGTTATAGGTACATAACGCAGTAGCAAGCTGAGTCAAAATCGGTAGTGTCAGTCGGTCGTCTTCAATCCGCTCAAAACCGGCCGAGGTTTCCAAAAAGACTTCGCGTTCCCGGTTAATCAGTACTTCGGTTACGCCTTCTCGGTTGAGATAATCGTCCAAACCTGTTTTGGCCATCAAGTTGCGGACAACCGCATCTGAATGGATAGATGCCTGCCCGTGAAAAGTTGTCGGGTTTTGTGTCATTTGGAATTAGGCTTTCATAAAAAAACCTGCCCCCGGAGGGGCAGGCCGTCTGAATCAGTATCCGTAAGGATTAACCAACTCATATACTTTGCTGAAATCAACATCCCGGGCAACCATGATGTTAATCAGTGAGCCCTGATTAATCGTACCGGTTGGCGGAATATTGATACTGTTTTTCAAGGCTTCGGTTGCCATCTGTTGCGCGGCCTCGCTCGTATTTTCATACGAGATGTGATTATTATTGCCCGAAGTTCGATTTTGGCGATTACCAACAGCATCACCAATATCACCAATCAAGCTAATCATAATAGAACCGCCGAAACGTTTCCAAAAATGGTATTTAACATAAGCAGCATGACCACTTTCACCCAAAGCCCCTGCACCTGGACTCGCTAGTGGCACTTTTACGCCAGTCGGCGTTTCCAGCTCATTCCATAACACGAAGACTCGTGCTTGTCCTTGCAACAAGGCGGAAGTTTGTTCACCGATGATTTTACTGCCACGTTCGATCAGAAGGGTTTGTCCATTAGCGGAATATACATCTTTCGATACGATACACCGGGTAAATCCAGGCTGGGTTGTTACGATCTTGGTATCCAATCCGCAAGGGATATTCGTTCCTTTGGCCAGCAGATATGTCAAATCTCCACGTTGTTGTGCTTGGGCTGAAGCCGTTACAGTCGCATTCAGTCGCGAACCAAAACTGCCTCCACCTCCCTGTGTAGCACCACCTCCATCCTCACCCCCAAAGAAACTTGGAGGGCTACCTGTATTCAGTTGTGCGCTACTTTCAGATGAAGTGCTGCCCAAGTCAGAGATACTACTATCGAACTTAACTAAAACATTACCACTCATTTTGCGGTCTTTAGGGGTTTGAGAAGGCGTAGTTTCAGATGGTGTGGCTTGAACAGTGCTATCGTAGGGTACTTGCTCCACCGGTTGAACAGTGGGTTGAACTGCACCCGTTTGGACTTGTGAAGCCACTTCCTGTTGAGGCTCGGAAGCACCCTCATCCGGAACGGGATCTGAAGCGGCTTGTTGATCCATCAGAGCAATTTCCGCTTTATCCTGGGCAAAGTTTTTACTCCCTGTTACTTCAGGAGCAGAAGCAATCTTTGGTTGAGAATCTTCCGCTTCTTCATCCCCACCCGTCATCCCGATCAGTCCCGATACGATGACACCTACCGCAAGAATGCCTACTCCTGCTAAAGCGACCTTACGCATATTATTAGGTGTAGCAGTATTTAGATTCAGTGGTATGCCGGGTTCGATTTTATCGTTCTGAACAGATTGGGATAGGGCTTCAGGCTTTGTAAAATCACCGTTTTCTACGGTATTAGGCTTAGTTTTTCGTTTGAATTTGTCGAAGAATTTCATCTGCCTTCCTTCTCTCTACTAATACGGACAAAATCATGATTGCCGGTGCCGGTTCGATTAAACGTGCCTTGTTCATCGAAGCTACGATTTTCCAAACCAAGCACAGATTTTCCGAGGCGCAAAACAAAATGTTTTGCAGTTTCATGGATTACCACGGTATCGCCCTCCACATGGCTGTTAAGCAACATTTCTGTACCGTCAGCCATAACTTTGTAAATCAGTGGCAGTTCTCGACCGTTATCAAAGCTGAAATAAGTAAAGCGGCCATTATCGTAGGCCGCTGTCGGTGCTAGTGCTTTATTACCCTTACCCCAATAGTTGTAATTGTACTGAACACTGGATCGATGCCTTGTTCCTTTGATTTTTTCCAAAGCCTTAGCCTGTTTCTGAGCTTCGGCACGCGCTTTATATTCCGCAGTATCAGGATAGACAAATCGAAGTAAATAAGTCGGCTTTTGAACATATTTGCCATTTTTCTTGCCGGTCAGCGACAAATCGAAGGCATATGTTCGTTTTTTGTTAGTTGTAATCAACATATTTGTGGCTGGAGCGGAAGCAACCGGCTTCATATAGAGATTGTTACCTCGAACTGCCAAATTCCAGGCTTCTGTATCACCCATACCCAAGCCGCTTGTATCACCAGTCAGCAATTCACCATCTTCAAGTTGGATTAAAACAGCTTCTCCAATACGGGCATGAACATGAATAACATCATCGGGATTGTACACAACGGTTTGGATGCGGCCGTCTTTAGCCGACCCTTTGGGAACAGATACCGCTCCGGATACAGCAGGTAAAAGTCCCATCAGCAGTAATGCTGTCAGTTTCATTTTTACATTCATCGTTAACCCTTTCTGTTATGGCGCAGTTTCCGGATCGACGCGATAACTTTTGACAATAAAGCCCAATGGATTGATACGGCGGGCTTCCTCACTCATAGGCTGGTTCGCATATTCGTAGCCGATAGTTGCGATCATGTTTTGAACAGGAATTTCCTGATTTAAATCTCCCGAAATTGGTACCATACGTTTTTCAAAACGGACTTGCGCTGTACTACCAATAAAAGTCACGGCTTTTACTTTGGCGACTACCTTGTATTGGTTTTTTAATACCTTATGCGGAGCTTGCGGATTGTCGTTATAGATTTTTGAAAATGCTGCCTGAATCTCAGGGGAACTCATCAACATAACCGCATCGTAGTTATCCTGAATTGTTACCCAGTCATAGCTTTCACGAAGTTGGACGTAACGTGTCAACCAGTGTTTATCCATAACTTCGCCGTAGGATTGTTCCTGATTTTTCATCATCGTTACGATTTCCGTTTGCCCGGTGTTGTTATCGACCTTGATTACATAAGGCCGTGTCTCTTTTAAAGGTGTCAGACCTGCTACTGCTCCAACTGCCAAGCCTGTGATCAAGAGACACGCACCACTGATGCGCCATGCAATTTTTGCTGATTTATGAACACGCACAATTTCTGCGCTTTCAAAACCTTTTGCAGCATTAATAAACTCAATAGCCATTTTGTTATTGCTGGCTTTTTGTGAATTGTCAGGCATCATTTATCCTCTTGCTGAATAGTTGAATTAATCGGAAAAGGCGTACCGTGAGGTTGAGGAGGCTTTTTTCCGGAACATGCACAAAGTGCGATAGAAAGGGAGAGAAGAAGGATGGTTTTCACGGGGATTTCCTTGATTTATGAATCGATAAGCCCAAAAAAAACACCCCGATTGGGGTGTTCTTCTCAGATAGATTAATAGGTTGTTGCGTGATATTGCGTTTTTTGAATATTGAAACGATTATCATCGGTAAGAGAAAGAGTTGTACGAAAGTTGTCAATTTTGACTTTCTCTTTAGGAGGTATGTGGATGTCGGTTGATACTGCCGACACATAATATCCCTGTTTGTCATAAATAGGAACGGACACATTAACCACAATCAGACGATTGGTTTTGTTTAAAGCCTCACCAGTAAAGGTTATATCTGCCTGTGGAATCGCCCCCTTATAACTGCCACCTCTTTGGACAACAAGCATTTTCAAGTTTTTTAATTCGTATTGAGCTGTCGATTTACTGCCTAAAGACAAAGTGTCTTTAGCTTGCCCTGCTCCCGAACCGGCCATACCTGAATTAATGCCCGCCAAAGTACCGTTGATGGCGCTGAGGCCGTCAGTCAGTTCAGCACAGGCACTCAAGCCCAAACTCAGGGCTGTTATAGCAGCAAATTTAGTAATCTTGCGATAATCCATATTTAAACCCTTAGAGTATTAATCATCAAAACGAACCGGTACTGGTCGGTCAAGCAGTTTAAAAAATAATCCAAAAATCGATAAACCGATACATAGCCCGGCTAATCTGGCCAAAGAACTTTCCATCAAGTTGCCGAACATACCGATAAACATCAACGTGCCCACAGAAAGCAACAACATCCACCAAAGCATTTTAGTTACGAAAGTCATGATCATATTCTCCTAAAATTGGATTATTTCGGTTTGACTTTCCCGCCACCGGGAAGTTTCACACCTTTTGCCCATCTTGCCACAGACATAACGGTTCGACTGAAACCGTTTACAGATGCCCCACCCGTTAAAGCGGAAGAAATCGAAGGAATACTCCAGGCAACCAAAATAAAAATTGTTGTTGATAGGAAAAAGAGCGGAATCAAGCCGACTACCTGAGCAACTGATCCGATCTCTCCAACTACTGCTCTTTCTAATTGGTTCTTGAAAAAATCATTCTGCAATGCACCTAGAATAACGTAAAACACTACTGTAACTGAGTAATTAAGGATTTGTCCTATCCAATTCATGCCCCACTGCCGTGTTGCAGGAAACAACATTGAACCTATAAACATAGGTCCGATGACGATTACCATCGCCAATGATAGTTTGGCAATTAGGTAATAAGCAAATGTAATGAGAAAGAACAAATAAGCCAATATAACAGCAACCGTACCACCAATATAAAGCATCAGCTTATCTGATACTTGTAGCATATCCAAAGAAGCGGCATACGAAAAAATATTCTCCATCATCTTTAAGATATTGTTGCTTTGGGTATCCAACGCGCTTGCAGTATAGGTTGAAGTCCCCAACAATCCACTCAGATTTTCGGGCAACATCCACATGATATTGGCGAGTTTCTGATACTGACTGGAATTGAACGCAAAAGCGATAATCAGCAACCAGCCGATCATGCGCTTACCCAAATCCACGACGTTTTCATCAAACCCCCGTTTGTAATAGTCAAACGCGACCAACAGGATATAAATTCCAAAGCCGATTTGAAAAACCGGAGCAATACCGCTGATCATGTTGTTTGATTTTTGGAACAGATTAGTTCCCATACCGTTTAGTAGAAAGTTGGCGAGTTCGGAAAAATAAGAAGTTGTTTCCATAATTTGCCCTATTTTATTTAGTGCTGCATTCGATTATTCCCGAATGCAGCACGATAAAGCTACTACTGATTGCAGACCGCATAGTTGCGATCACGGATATGACGTGCCATACATTCTTCACGGGAAGCATACTGACGCTGTTCGATTTCTTGTTGTCGTTTATACAACCGATCGAGCATATCCAGTTTGGTTTGATTGTTGGCGATTTTTGCCTGTTCTACAGAAATGCGGTTTTGCAGGTCAGTAGCGGCTTTGATGTCTTGTGCATTATTGACTTCATCCATCAAGCGCGACAGAGATTTAAGTTGTATCTCCATTGAGTTAAAGACTTTTTCCATCTCCTTCATGTTATGCACAGCCATACGTTGCGCCGTTTCAGGGTTATAAGCCTTACTATTAATCACAGACTTATAGTCGATATTTTTTGCGCCTTTATAAATCTCGCTCCACTCGGACGGAATTTGGTCTTTGAACGTATCCTTCAAAAGATTGCCCATATTGCGCGAACCTGTCATCGCTTTAAACTGTTTAACCTGTTGTTCGTACTGCTGTTTCATTTGTGCGAGTTGCTTGGCCATCTCCATCATCTGCTGAACGAAGTTTTGAGTACGCTGAGCAGCAGCTCCACCATCAAACACCGGAATACCGCTAGCTGTAACTGCTAAAGGCATAGCTGCTAAACTCGTAACAAGAAGAGCCATAGCGGATAATTTCTTCAGATTCAATTTCATCATAAGTTCCTTGTTGAAAGCCGCATCAAGCGGCAAAAAAAAAGGCCGTTTGAAATTCAAACAGCCTTCGTTAAATTAAAAGAATATTATGCGGCTCGCACATTTTTCTTCTCTGCACGGCGTTCTCGCAGGGTTTCAAGAAATGGGCGATACCAAACATCCGGATTTTTACTGCCAACATCTTCCATAATTTGATGCAACAACTCCACGTTATCAGATGAACCTGACAGGAAAGCCATTTCATCATGAAAACCGTACAAATCCAGCATGGCAAAAGCCGACTGTTTCGACTGCTTAACCAAGAATGTGCGACTTTCCAACGAGAGTTTGGAAAGTTCCTCAAACTCTTTTAGCGTCAGGCCGCAACGTTCGTAGCTGTTTTCAAATTCGGCATCAGGATTCGGCAGAAAGATTTTGGTCGGCGTCTGTTGAACAATGGCGGGGAATATCGGACAGGAAATAGCATCTTCCGGTGATTGCGACACCAAAATCAACCAGCCGCCACGTTTGCGGTCGGTTTTCAGAATCTTGAGCATGATGTCCTGCAATGCCTCAAAACGTGCCGCATACCAAAATTCTTCAATGATGGAAGCGAGAATGCCGTCTTCTTTAGCAACTTTGTCCATCATGATATTTCTCAGGTGGAACATATACGCTAAAACCGGAGCGGTCGGCGGATAGTCGTCCTTCAGAATATCGGTCAGGTCAAATCCAACACGGAAGAACTTTTCAGCATCAAACATGTTTGTTGGGTTGTCCAGGCACCATGCGAACCGTCCACCTTCACTTTCACACCATTTAGAAAGGCGCATACGAAGTGAGTTAGGATCAGGAACAACTGGGATGCTTTGCAGTAGATGACTAAACCGGCGGTTTTCATAATCCATACTGAACAGGGTATCGACAGCAGCCTGAATCTCTTTTTCTTCCGTAGCCGTCAGTTTTCCGTTCTCGTCCGCTCCGCACATACCGACCAAGCTGTACAGGAATTCACGGTTTGAAGGTGTATCAGGCAGTTGAAAAGGATTTAACCCGGTAGGCACACCTGCTTCTAAGGCAAAATAAGAACCACCGATGGCGCGGATAAAGATTTCCATACCTCTGTCCAAGTCCATCACAAACATATAAGGATTGAAGCGTTCTGTGAACGCCATCATAGATGTTTGCAAAGTGGTTTTACCCGTACCGGTTGCACCCAATATCAGTGTGTGTCCGGCGATTTTCTCACCAAGGTTGTCCTCCTTCAGATTTGAGAAATGGAAGTTGAAATCGTAAATCGTCTTGGATGTGGTTTGCAGCGGCATAATTGCTGAGCCGTCACCAATCGGATTGCCCTGTTTTTTACCGTGCGAGTAGTTGTGTATGCCGAAGGTTGTCGCAAAGTTTGTTGTCGTTTTCGGGAAAGAGCGAGGTCTTTCCTTACTGCCCGGCACCTGACTGAAAAATGTCGCCGGAGCGGAAAGACCTGCTTTAGTAAAACGATAACCGCCCGCATTCAGAAACGTAGAATAAGCACGAGCGCCATTTGCGGCCGCTTCTTCAGCAGTATTGCCATACACAACCAACGCTGCATGATAGTCGCCGAACATCAATTCGCCCGAAACGAGTAAACCCTGACCTTGTTCCAACTCTTTCTGCTGCTCCGTTGCCTTGTCGTTGACCGATGTCAGATTGTTCAACTGTTTCTTAATTTCGCCCTGCATATCATACGGATTGATGAACACAAGGCTTTGAGTGAATGTAAACTCACAAGGTAGGCGCAAGATTGATGTCAAGATTTTAGGTTTACTAATCCCAAAGTCTTTCAGATCGAACATTTGTGCAAACTTACGAGTCCCGTTTTGGGAACGAATTTCGCACAAATCAGAACCAAAATGCAGATTAGCTCCTGGAATAGTCTGATAAGCATCGACAAAAGACAAAGGAATCTCTTCCCGTGTTCCATTGATCAAACTGCCAAAAAATGAGTACACCTCCGAAAAAGCAACACCGTTTTCATTCTTATAGGCAGTCAAAAGATACGGATCGTAGGGTTCAAGTGAGCGCATCAGAATCTGAATTTGTTCCTCTGCTTCTTTAATACCTGCTTCCAAAAAGTCGGTCTTAATCAAAACCGTCAAATGGAACACGTTTTCAAAATAATCCACTTCTTGAAAACGTTTCAGATATTTATCGGCAAATTGCTGGCAAAAAGCCGTTTGAAATGCGTATTCGCGGTCAAATACAATTTTTTGGCGTTGAAGAGTTCCCCACACCGCCAAACGGTTACCTAATGTTTTGCCCATACCGGCAAGTACGTTTCGCAACGATACAAACTGCGTGAACAAGTGTTTGTCGTCCACGCCGTCAAACGGAAGACCTTCCATACGGATGACGAAGGCTAGGTGTCCCGTTTTGTAATTAACGATGTTGTTTGAAACGTGTTGGCAGATTTTCGGTAGAAAATCCGACTGTGCCGGTTGCGCTTTTAGAGCGTTGCTCAAAAAATCGCTGATAATCACTTTGTTGTCTCCCAAATTTGGTGGCGAGAATGGTATTGGTGCCGTTAAACATCTTGGCATTGCGGCGTCGGAGGAAGTATTTCGTTTCGTAGAAATAAACTCTTAAGGCTTGATCATCGTGTTTACTAATGGTGTACAAGAAAGCCAAAACCGGCAAAGGTAGCAGCAGAAAATATAAAGCCCTTCCTTCGAGGAAGGGCAATGTTGCCATTGTTAATATGACAGCAGCTAAACCACATGCGGCTAATGCCGGAAGTGGAATACCTGCCACCATTGCACGACGATTCATACCGTTGAATGTTGGTTGCTCAGTATGAATATCTTCTTTCATTCGATAGAAACTCCCACCTTAAGATAAGCTTAAGCTTCCGCCTTTTGTGAACAGCCAAGTTGCGATAACAATCGCACCACCGGCACCGACAATCCATAAACAGGTTTCCAAAATATCCCCCCATGTTTTACGACCGCCAAAACCTTGTGCCATTTGCCACAATAAGCAAATCGTAGCTACGACCCCTACAATGGTGTAGATACCTGTTCGGATGGTTACTGCCATTGAAGATACTTCGCTGAATCCGTCTGCCAATACAGTTTGTGCCATTGCCAGTAAAGCAACTGTTGCAACTGTTTGTGTATTGGTTACAGCTTTTTTGATGTAATTCATCATCATTTCCTTTTTAAAAGACAAAAAAAAACCGCATTTAGCGGTAATAAGAATTGCCCGAAGGCAGTTAAAACTCTTTAAATACATCCCATTCTGCGTATCGTTTGACGGGTGCTTGGGCTGCTACTTTGACTATGTTTTCAGACGAGCTATCAGATCGGGCAACAGCAGGTATAGGCTTCGGCTTAAAAGGCTGAACAGAGTGTGATGCCAAAACTGTACGATTGCCGCTCAATCGTGCGTAACGTTCTTTCACGTTGCGGACGTAGTGCTGCGTTTCCCGATAAGGCGGAATGCCACCATATTTCCTGACAGCTCCCTCACCGGCATTATACCCAGCCAGTACCAAATCAATATTGCAACCATGTGGGCTGGATTTGTCAGGAAAGTGGTTACATAAAAAACGCAGGTAACGTGTACCTGCGATGATGTTTTGTTCCGGGTCGTAGAGGTTTTTAGGATTCACCCCCATTCTTGCAGCAGTGGGAGGTATGACCTGTAACAAACCCCGTGCATTCTTATTGGACAGAGCATAACGGTTTCCTGAGCTCTCACGCCCCATAACCGCCCATACAATGTTTTTGTCCAAACGCTGTAATGCCGCATGCTTTTCAACTAATGCAGCGTATTGAGGGTATGGAGCGTCGGCAATCGCTGATGTTTGGTAAAAAGCAAAGAGTGATGTTGTCAGTATCAATATTCTCTTCATGTTTTTTTCACATCCCTTCCTTTATTTATTCTGAAAAGAAAAAACGAAAATCAAAGCAAATTGAGTAAAAATGCTTGGATTTTCGTTCTGTGGTATGTGTCCGGTTTGTGCCGAGATAAGGCAAAATTAAACTGTATCAGACTGAAGGTGCTGGCTTCAACTCTGTTTAGAAACAATTATTTATATTTTATTATTTGGACTTTTAATCCGTTGGTCGAGCGTTCGAATCGCTCACGACCCACCAAATATGAAAAACCTGCTTTGAAAAAAGCAGGTTTTTTTGCGTTTGGATTTTAGAATTTTGTTGAGCATATTTTGTTATTGAAACAATCCATAGCACATCAAGCATCAGGCCGTCTGAAAGATATTTTCAGACGGCCTGAAGTTTTATAGGAATGGTTTTGAGAAATAAGTTTGTCTACTTAGGGTAGACAAACGTTTAAAACCTAACTTGAGTCTGCAACTGCCTACGATAAACCAATACGGCAGCAGTCAGCGTGACAAAAGAGAATGCTGACAGTAGAAGCAGATAACGGCTGATCCCGTCCAAGCCGCTGCGGTTGAGCAGCAGTTCTTGAAAAGCCTTTAAGCCCCATGCCATCGGGGAAATCCAGGTGAGTTGCTGCATGGTTTCAGGCATGACGTGTGCAGGGACCATAATGCCGCCGATTGCCGCCATCAGGATGATGCCGCCGCCGCCGAGTACGACAGCGTGTTCGGTAGATTTGGCGCAGACGCTGATTAACAGCGCGTAGCCGAGTGCGGCGGCGCTGACGGCGGCGGACAGCAGCGCGTAGGAAACAAGGCTGCCGTTGAGTATGAGGGCGGGGACGCCGATTTCGGGCAGCAGGTAGCGGCCGAGCAGCAGCATTCCGACAAATTGAAGCTGGTTAATCAGGAAGTAGGGAACCAGTTTGGCGGCAATCAGGCTGGACGCAGAGGCGCGGGCGAGGCGCAGGCGGGTGATGGTGTTGGTCTGGCGTTCCAGCGCCATGACGTTCGACAGCGGTATCATGATGAAAAACATACCGAAAATCAGCCATGCGGGTACGCTGTGCTGTACGGCGTTGGGTTTTTCCACCGTGCCGCTGCCTGCGCTCAGATAGTGTTCTTCCAGCATTTTTTTATCTAAAAAGCTGCGCACGGCGGTGAATTGTTCGTCGTTTTTTTCATCGACTTTTTTCTGGATGTCTTTGCGGATGGAGCGGGGCAGTTTTTTATTGTCGATTTTGATGCCGTCGTTGTTGTCGAAATAGGCGTCCAGCCGCGTTTCGGTGTAGTGCTGCTGCAAAACGCCTTTGACCGCCGCCAGCCATGAAGGCTCGGTATCGGGCGGTACATAGATTTGCAGGGCTTTGTTGTCGGCGATTTTGCCGGAAGCGGGGTTCGGGTTGTGCAGCACCAGTTGGAAACGCTTGTCGTGCAGGCCGTTTTGCGCGTCGGTCAGTTTTTCAGACGACATCCGCGTAACATGAATCTGCTCTTTTTCCAGCGCAGCGGCCAGTGCGGTATTGACGCTGTCGTCTGCCGCGCCGACCAGCGCGATGCGGCTGTCGGTGTGCGGGTCTTGGTCGCGGCTCAGCGCCAACGACATAATCAGCATAAAGGCGATGGGCATCACAAACAACACGGCCAAACCGTGCAGGTCGCGGCAGAGTAGTTTGAGTTCTTTGAGGAGGGAAGAGGTTGTCATTGTGGGTTTTGCTTATCTGTTGCCGGTTCGTCTTTGCGCAGGAAATCAAGGTAAAACGTTTCCAGCGAACCGTGTCCCTGCTGGAAGTAGCGGATTTGCGCGCCGCTTTGTTGCAGGGCGGCGTAAACGGCGGCGGCATCGTGCGCCGTTTCCATCATGCTGCGGCTGTCTACTTGCTTTGCACCCAAGGCGGCCAGCGTTTGAGGCGGCAGCGGCGGTTCGACGGTAAAGCGCACGACACCGGTTTGCGTACTTAAAAGCTCGTCCAAACCGCCGTGGTACACCAGCTTGCCGTGTTGCAGCAGCGCGATTTTGTCGCAAAGCTGCTCGATTTCCGACAGATAGTGCGAGGTGTAAACCACTGTTACCCCCTGCCGCGTCAAATCCGCCACGCTATCGAGGATAAAGCGGCGCGACTGCGGATCGATGCCGACCGTGATTTCGTCGAGGAACACCAGTTGCGGCGTGTTAATCAGGCCGATGGCAAAATTCAGACGACGTTTAAGCCCGCCCGAAAGATGCTTCGCCGCTTTGTTTTTATGGGCGGTCAGGTCGGTCTGTTCCAACAGCGCGTTCAGACGACCTTTGTCGCGCACTTTGTAAAGCGAGGCAAAAAACAGCAGGTTGTCCCACACCGAAAGCTGCGGATAAAACGCAAAATCCTGCGGCACCAAACCGATTTTCTGCCGCTCGCTGCGGCTCAACAGGCGCAAAGGCTTGCCGTCAAACAAAATTTCGCCCTGCCGTACTTCCTGCAAGCCTGCCAAAAGCGACATCAGCGTCGTTTTCCCCGCACCGTTGTGACCGAGCAGCCCCAAACATTCGCCGTCGGCAATGTCGAACGACACATTGTCCAGCGCGGCGGTTTCGGCTTTGGGATAACGGTGGGAGAGGGATTGGATTTGAATCATGGTTTCAGACGGCCTTTCAAGCGATATTTAAATCGCAGCACCCCATAAATAGCGGCGCTGGAATTTGCCGTCCTTAAATATAAAGCAAACGTTGAAAGGACTGCCGTCCGAACCTTGTCTGCCAAACAGATAAAGCGTCTTATCGCTGCCGCGGTAATAGGCTTCCCAGCCTTGATATACATTGCTGCCGCGTGCGGTGGCCGCAAAATCGGGCGAGAACAGTCCTTGCAGTTCGGCAGCGGGAACCGCTTGACCGTTTAGCGTGATGCGTTCAAGCGCGAACACGCTTTTGGGAATGTCGTAGTCTGTACCATAGAAAGGTTTGCCTCGATAGAGCCGCGCGGTGTATTTGTCTTTGTTGATGCCCGAGAAGTCGCTGAGTTTTGGATAGATGCGGCGGGCTACGATGTGTACCGTTTGTCCGTTGCCGGACAAAGTCAGTGTATCGTCATGACCGGATTGTTCGCGCAGGCGGACGAAGTTTTTGTCGGAGGCGGGAAATATCAGACGGCTGTAATGGATGAAACCGTAGTCTTCTGCGGCAGGTTGTTGCAGCTGGGCAGTACAGAAACTCAGGCTGCCTTCACCGCCGTCACCCAAACATTCCAACGGTGTGCCGTTGGGGATTTTTGCCAAAACTTTGGCTTTCAAATCGGGGCTTTCGCGTAAGTTGGTGTGTCCGTCGGCATCATGAACCAAGGCAAAGCCGTCCGGCGGCGCGGCATGGGTTAAGGCGGAACACAAGAATAAGACAGTAGCTAGGTAACGCATTTTTAATTTCTTTTAGTTTTCAGACGGCCTGTAATGTCAAAATAATTCACGGTAGATTAATTAGTACCGCATAAATCTCCATTATTTCAACAATCCCCGCCACAACGCTTCTTCATCATCCGCAATCTTGCGCAAAAACGCGGCAATGTTGCGGCAGCCGTTTTCGGACGGTTTTTTGCATTGTTTCACGCACATGGCTGCGAATTGGCGCCATTGGTCGCCGATGGCGGTCATTTGTTCTGAGGCCTTCTGAAACGCAGGTTCGTTGCAGATATGGGTGGCCTGCTCGAGGAAGTAGGCGTAGATGTAGCGGAAACCTGCGCCGCCTGTGCCGATTTCTTCCTGCATCCGCACCAAATGGCCGAGAAACAGTTTTTGGTATTTTTCATTTTGTTTGGCGGGCAGGGATTCGATTTTTTTGGCTAGTGTGCGGATGCCTTTGACGCCGATGAAAAAGACCGGCGCGAGCATGTGTTTGGCGTTTTTGCGTATGGCTTTGCGGATAATGGCGGGCAAGTCTGCCATGATTTGTTCAGACGGCCTGTTGTCTTCCAAGGTGTACATCATGCCTTTTGCCGCCAATACGCCTTTGGCAAAGCGCGCCCGCTGCAAATCTTCGGCGGCGCAGCGTTGTACGGTTTCAAATACGGGGTCGCTGATGAGGTAGTCGTTGCCGTCTTTGCCGTACACCAAAAGATTGTGTGCGTTGAAATGGAAGCGCATTTGCGGCGGGAAGTAGGGCAGCCAGAAGACGGAGGTTTGCAAACCGGCCAGTTTGCCTGAAGACAGCGCGGCATCCAATGCGGCTTGTCCGCTTTGTGCGTCGGAAAATTTGCGGATGGATAATTTCAGCCCCAATGCTTTGCAGGTGTTTTTGATGATGCTGCGCGGCGCGGTACGGTAGGAAACCAGCGGCATGCCGTTTAATTTGATCAGCGGCATCCAGACAAACGTCAGCGCGTGGGCAATGCCGAAAATCATGGCTTCGTCTAAATTGTGGCCATGGTATTTGAGCAGAGTGGACATCACACCGCTTTCGCAATGGGCAGTATGCTGGTGTGGAAATTCTTGTGTGGTCATAAAGTATTGGTTTTCGTGCAATGTTTTCAGACGGCCTGAAGCGGTCGGAATGGGTTTGTTGTTTTGGAAATCAGCGGGCTTCTTTGGCCGCTTCCTGCTCGGCTTTGTGGCGGCGCAGAAATTCGATGGCGGCGGCTTTTTCGGCTTCGTTGCCGTATTTGGCATCACGTTGGGCGCGGCGCAGTTCGGCGCGTTCTTTGGCTTCTTCGATTTGGCGCGCTTTGAAGTCTTCGCGGTTGTCGGAGGAGACGAGTTTGTCCTGTTGCGATTGCGCTTTGGCCATGGCTTTGGCAATCAAATCCATGGGGTTGAATGCAGCGCTTGGTGCGGCTGTTTGGGTTTGTGCCTGTGCGGCCTGTTTAGCTTTGACGGCAGCTTCGCGTTGCGCCAGCAGGGCTTTGCGTTCGGCATCGTCGCGCTGTTTGCGCGCGGTATGGCGTTCAAAACGGCTTTGTGCGTGTTCGGCGGCAGCAAAGCGCGGTTCGGCAGAGGTGCTGAAACGGCGTGCTGACGGCAGGAAGGGCTGCGATACGGGAACCATGTCGATGCAGTCGACGGGGCAGGGGGTAACGCACAAGCCGCAGCCGGTGCATTCGTCGCTGATGACGGTGTGCATCAGTTTGGATGCTCCCATAATGGCATCGACAGGGCAGGCGCGGATGCAGGCGGTACAGCCGATGCAGACGGCTTCGTCAATCAGGGCTACGGCTTTGATTTGTGTTTTTGCCGGCGCGAGGTAGGGTTTGCCCAACAGGTCGGCAATGTCTTTCATGACGGTCTCCCCACCCGGCGCGCACAGGTTTACCGGCGCTTCCCCTGCCAACAGGGCGCGCGCATAGGGTAAGCAGCCTTCATAGCCGCACTCACGGCATTGGGTTTGCGGCAACAGGCGGCTGATGCTTTGGATGGGAATGGTCATCATGGATAGTCAAAATCGAAAAGGCGCATTATATCAGATTGTTGCGTTTATTTTGGCGAAACCTGTTTTGCTTATTTTAGCGAAACTTGCTACGCTCGTTTTAGCGAAACTCGCTGCGCTCGTTTTCAGACGGCCTGAGTCGGGTTTGCATTATAATTTTAAAATTGATTTATTCGGGTAATTAGAAATGACGGCTACACTTTGCCCTTGTCAGTCGGGGCGTGTTTATACGGAATGTTGCGCACCGTTTCATGCGTGTGAGGCGGCGGCCTCGACGGCGGAAGAGTTGATGCGTTCGCGTTACAGTGCGTATGTTTTGCAGGAGATTGACTATATCGTGGACACGACCGTCCCTGTGCAGCAGAATTTGTTGGACAAGCAGGATTTGGCGGCATGGAGTAAGCAAACGCAGTGGTCGGGATTGAAGGTTGTCCGTCATGTACCGTTTGGCAAGCTGCATGCTTTGGTCGAGTTTGAGGCGTATTTTGAAGAGAACGGGCAAACCGAGTGCCATCATGAGTTGTCGGCGTTCGTGAAAATAGACGAACGTTGGTATTTTATTGATCCGACCGTTGCTTTGCCGACGATGAAACAGCCTTGTTTGTGCGGTTCGGGCAAAAAGTTTAAGGCGTGTTGCGGACAGTTTTTCAAGTAGTGATGTGAACAGGCCGTCTGAATGTTCAGACGGCCTGAGCTGTTTTTGCAGATAAAAAAAACCATTCATACTAAGGGAGAAGTATGAATGGCCAATACATTGCGGGAAAACGTCTTACTTGCTGCACCGCCCAAAAGGGATGAAAGAGCGGTGTTGTGTCAGCAATTGGTATTCTACCGTTTTTAGTATTAAATGCTGTTAAGAAGTGAAATTATTTCAATAAATTGCAAGATAATCGTGATATTTTGAAGATAAACGGTATCTTCACTGATTTTCGCGAATCCATTTCACCCATTGTTTGAACAGCTCGGGTTGCAAAGCGGCGATGACGGAACGCTTGAAAACGTGCTCGCCGCTCCAGAAATCATCGCCTTCCAAAGTGGTCAGGCAGCCGCCGGCTTCTTCAAAAATCAATGCGCCGGCAGCGTAGTCCCACAGTTTTTGTCCGCCGTGGATGTAAATATCGTAGCGGCCGCTGGCAAGGTAGCACCAATCGAGCGTGCTGCTGCCCATGCTGCGTATCGTGCCGAATGGAGCGAGGGTGTTCATGCGGCTGGCGAGTTTGCCCGAGCGCAGGTATTTAATTTCCACGCCGGCAATGGATTCGCTGAGTTTTTTTTCTACCGAACGCAGCGGCAGCGGCGTACCGTTGAGAAATGCGCCTTTGCCGTGTTCGGCATAGAAACATTCGCCGCTGACCGGATTGTAAATCACGCCCAGCTCGGTGCGCCCGTTTTTAACCAGTGCGACGGATACGGCAAAATGCGGCAAACCGTTGACGAAGTTGTTTGTGCCGTCGATGGGGTCGACAATCCACAGGCCGTCTGAATGTTCGTTCCACAATCGGGTTTGCTCCTGAACGCTCATCTCTTCACCCAACATCGGACAATCTTCCAATAAGGGCAGGGCGGCGGCAAAGGCGGTTTGTGCGGCCAAATCTGCTTCACTCAAAACCGAACCGTCTTCCTTGCGTCGTGACGGCGTGTTCAGAAAACGCGGCATGACTTCGGTTTGGGCGATGTGGCGGACGACTTTCTGTAAACGGTATAGCACGGCATATCCTTGTTTTTTGCAGTTTTGCGCGACAGTGGATTAAAATTCGGGAAGTTTTCAAATTATAGTGGATGAAAGCGAAAGCAGGCAGGAGCATATCGCCGTGTTTCAACTTCATTCATGAAATTTTAAATTTAAATTATATACATGAATAAAGCAGGAAACCATGCCCCGATTTTATGTTGATTTTGCCTTAAGCCCCGACAGCGTGGTCGAATTGCCCGATAATGTGGTGCGCCATCTGAATGTATTGCGCGTGAAAAATACGGAAGAAATCGTGTTGTTCAACGGCAATGGCAAGGCATATCCGGCTTTGCCCGAGGTTTTGGAAAAGCGCCGCGCCAGCGTGCAGATTTTGCGTGAAGAGGCAACGGACAACGAATCGCCGCTGAACATTACTTTGGTGCAGGCGGTATCCGCCGCCGAGCGCATGGATTTCACTTTGCAAAAAAGCGTGGAATTGGGCGTGGCGGAAATTCGCCCGGTCATCAGCGAACGCTGTGTCGTGCGCTTAAGCGGCGAGCGCGCTGAAAAGCGGGTGGCGCGTTGGCAGGAAATCGTCGTTTCGGCGTGTGAACAAAGCGGCCGCAATATTGTGCCGAAGGTTTTGCCGCTGGTGACTTATGCGCAGGCTCTGCAGCAGTTGCCGCAGGAAACGGCCAAACTGTTAATGAGCTTGAACCGCGCTCAAAAACTGAGCGATGTTCAGCCGCAATCCGGCAAAGTCGTGTTTATGGTCGGCCCGGAAGGCGGTTGGACGGAGAAGGAAGAGCAACAGGCGTTTGATGCCGGTTTTCAATCCGTTACGCTCGGCAAACGGGTGTTGCGTACCGAAACCGCCTCACTTGCGGCCATCGCCGCCATGCAGACGCTTTGGGGCGATTTTGCATAAAGTTCGGGCCGTCTGAAAACGAGCGTAGCGAGTTTCGCTAAAACAAGTTGTTGCTTCATGATATAAAAATGGGAGTTTAAAAAATGTCTTACACCTTTACGCTGGCCGAGCACGAGCTGGAAGCGGAATTGAAAAAGTTAATTGTGCAAGAGGCCGATAAGGCCGACGATGTGGATATGGATGATTTCACCGACGATGCGCTTTTGTTTGGCGATGACAGTCCGGTCGGTTTGGATTCGCTTGATGCGCTGCAAATCAGCGTCGCCTTGCAACAGTATTTCCAAGTGCGCCTGCAGGGCGACCGTATGGTGCGCAAACATATGATGTGCGTACGCGATTTGGCAGCGTTTATCCGCGCGGAGCATGGCGCGTGAGTTGGGTTTGCGGTACGGCGGCCACGTTTGCCTTGAATCCGCAAACGGATTTCAGACGGCCTGATGCGGTGTCTTATACGTTTTTAAACCAACCGCAGCAGGCTGCTTATTTCCGTGCATTTGCCGGCAATCACTTGGGGCGGAAGGAACTTGCGGATATTGCCGAACAACATTTGCGTCGAGCCGCCGAACATGCAGGCTGGCCGTCTGAAAGTTGGCATGATGCGCCGGTGTTTATCGGTTCCAGTTCCTATTCCATCTCCGAATATGAAAATGACTATCTTGCGGGCAATAGGGCGGCAGAAGAACACAGTCTGCTTTATCTTGCCGAAGATTTGCGCCGTCGCAGCGGCAATCGGCAGATTTTCAGTTTCGCTACTGCCTGCACTTCATCCGCCCATGCGCTGATTCAGGCAGATAACTGTTTGCGCGGCGGGGCGGAGCGTGCCTTTGTGCTTGGTATTGAAAACCTCAACCGGCTGACTTTGCTGCATTTTCACAGCTTGGGTTTGCTGGCCGAACAGTATCAGCCTTTTGGCGGAAACGGTTTGATTTTAGGCGAAGGTGTTGCCGCACTTGCCTTGTCTTCCGTCGCGCCCGAATCTTCTTCAGGCCGTCTGAAACTTATCGGACACGCTGCCAATACAGGCAATGACCTGATTCAAAGCGATGGCCAAGCGCAAGAACAGGTGATGCGCCGCGCTTTGGGTGTTGCAGGCATCGCTCCTGAAAACATTGCAGCCGTTAAAACACACGGCATCGGCACGGCTGACAGCGATGCCGCTGAATTGGCCGCGCTGGAAAATATATTCGGTACGCTGCCGCCTCTGATGGCGTTCAAGCCGCAAATCGGACACACGCTTGGCGCCACGGCAGCCCTTGAAACAGCCCTGCTTTTATCTGCTTTAAAACAAGGTGGAAGCAGCGATTATCAGGGGCGGGGAATTCGTTTTTCCGAGTACGCGGCTTCACCTAAAGGCGGCTTTTTCTGTTTGGCCAATCAGTTTGGCTTTGGCGGCAGCAACACATCTTTGGTATGGCAATGGCAACCGTAAATCCTAATATCCGTATTACTGCCGCCGTGCGTTTTGATACGGACGCCGGCACCGGCAGTAAAATCCTCAAACAAACGTTAAAGCAGCAAAGTGGTATAGATACCCGCCGTCTTAGCCGGTTGAGTTTGATTGCCGCGCTTGGTGCAGGGCAACTGAAAGAGCAATGCAAAATTCATTCTGATTGCGCCGTTTTTCTCGGTACGCCGTTTTCTTCACCATCCGTGTTTGAAAAAATGGCGGATAATGTATTGAACCATCACGCCGCGATGCCGTTTGACTTCATTGCCAATCTGCACAACGCCCCCGTTTTTCATGCCGCGCAAGCGTTAGGAACGCATGGTGCAACTTTGGTCGTAGCTGTCGACATAGATACTTGCTTTCATCCATTGTTGCTGGCGATGCAATCTTTGCAAAATGGCGGACAAGCTGCGGTTGGTTGGGCATATGAACATCAAGCAGCTCATGCCGATACTCATGAAGGCAGTATTTGGATGTTGCTTGAATCCGGTGTAGAGCAGGGTGTTCCCGTTGTGTTGAATGATGAAGGCACTCAGACTGATAGGCCGTCTGAAAAGCCGCAATATTATTGGCAAAGTATCGCTGATTGGATAGAAGCAGTAATGGCGCACGAGGGTAGGGATGTGAAAAAATGTACTTTGGTGTGATCGACAAATGATTTTAGAGAAAGTATTTGTCTTTTGAATAAATAAGGTTTATACCATTAAAAAGGCCGTCTGAAAATATTTTCAGACGGCCTTTTTGTATCAAAAACCAATTAACGAGACATCTCGCCTTGAATAGCGCGGATATTCGCTTGACGGGCGTTGATGGTACGGGTCAGTTGTTGGATTTTAATCTGATCACCTTTTTGTTTGGCCGCATTCAGCTGTGTTTGAAGGCGGGTAATAGCGGCCTGTTCGTTGCGTACTTCGGTTTGCAATATTTGTTTGCGGGTTTCCTTAGGACTTGGCTTAGGTGCCGGCGTAACCACAGGGGCAGTGCGGATCACAGGGGCTTTGTATTTGCTGTATGAAGGAGCGCGTGATTTGTCCGGACGGTTGCGCAAGATAATATTCAGACGCGGATTGGCGGCTTCGGCTGTGTTGGTTACGCTGGTAATCGGAATATGGGGCAGAATTTTGATATCGTTGTAAACATTGCTCGGATCGAACGGAATATCGGCAGCCGGCTTATATGCCTTAGGGAAAGGCGTTTGCGCAGAGGTTTTGCTTTGATCTACCGGGGAAACCGTTGCAGCCGGTTTATTTGGTACATTTGATTCTACTGTTGGCGTAACAACGGTTTTAATCGTTTGTTCGTTAGCCGTGTTTGTGACGGCTGTTTTTACAGTTTTGGTGTTTTTTGCATTACGTCGGGTCGGAGTTTGGGCTTTGCCTTTACGCTTGGTTTCAACTTTGATAGGTGTTTTGTCAAGTATTTCATCTGAGGCAGTTACGGTTTGGTTATTTTGTTTGGCCGTAGTGCGATCAGGTGTTTTCGGTAAAACAACAGGATTCTGAATAATTGTTTGGGGGGCTTGAATCGCAGATGCTGTCGGGTGGGTTTGCGTAATAGGAATGGTAATGGAGTCGGGTATATTGTTTGGAGTTTGATCAGCCACAGTTTGAGGTTGTGTGGTATCAGGTATGACGTTGAGAACGTCAGTAGTGTCAATTTCAGGTTTTATTGTAGATGGGGTTGTATCACCGAGAATGGCAAGGCCATCAGCAACATTTTTATCAATTTGAGAAGTTAGACGTGCTTGTGCCATCGGAATGGAAATAGGTGCAGGAATACCGTTTTTATTTCGAACAGCTATAACAGGGGTTTGTACGGCAGGTGTTGCACGGGGGGTATTGATGTAGTCAGCGGCGGTGGCTTTGAATTCCGTTGTCTGTACTGTTTTTAAAACCGGCGTGTCGCTTGGAATTGTAACGGTTTTACCGCTTGCTGTTTCAGATTCGGTGAATACGTTTGGTTCTGCAGCAACGCTGCTTTCCACGGTGTTGTTTGTGTCAACTGCGCGGCAGGTATTGTTGAGTGGGTATGAAGCATAAACAGAGATGCCTTCAACATTGCAGACATACTCGGCAGCGTTGGCGGCGGCGGGGAGGGTCAGGCTGAGGGCAATAGCGGTTTTGCAGAAAAACGGTTTCATAAAAGCAATAGAATCAGGTTGTTTGTTTAAAGTGCAATTATACTATGTACATTGTCAGCAACAGCCAACTTATTTTTAGGCGGTGTAAAACTGCGGCTGAAAGGTTGAAAATCGAAATAAAAGGTCTTAGGCCGTCTGAAATTTTCTTTCTCTAAAGTTTCAGACGGCCTTTGTTTTCATCGAGTATTAAGCGTTCAACAGGCTTTCGTCCAATGTCAGCTCTTCGTTTTTATTGACGGCTACTTTGCGTGCCAAAACGTTTTGGGCGATTTCGTGCGCTTCGGCAAGCGAGTGCATCAAGTAGGTGCCGCATTGGTATTCGTTCAACTCGGGGATTTTGCTTTGGTCTTGAACGGTCAAAACATCCTGCATTGAAGCGAGCCATGCGACGGCTACTTTTTGCTCGTCGGGCGTGCCGATGAGGCTCATGTAGAAACCGGTGCGGCAGCCCATCGGGGAAATGTCGATGATTTCGACGCCGTTGTCGTTTAAGTGGTCGCGCATAAAGCCGGCGAACAAATGCTCCAGCGTGTGAATGCCTTTTTCGGGCAGGATTTCTTTGTTGGGAATGCAAAAACGCAGGTCAAATACGGTAATGGTGTCGCCTTTGGGCGTGGTCATGGTTTTGGCCACGCGTACGGCAGGGGCGTGCATACGGGTGTGGTCGACTTTGAAACTGTCTAGTAGGGGCATTTGGGTATCCTTTGAGGTAAATAGATTTTTAGCGGGTGAGATTTAAAGATTCAATCACAATTCGGCAATATTGACTGCTTCGCCCGAAGCCGCGCTCAGTGCTTCGTTCAAAACATCGTAGAAATCCCGTCCGTCGCGTGTTGCCAGCCATTTGCCGTTTTGCTCGGCGAAATGGTAGCCGCCGCTTTTGGCGGCAATCCACAATTCTTGGTTGGGCGTGTGGCGGTTGACGATGATTTGCGTGCCGTCTTCGGCTTCGATGGTCAGCACGTTTCCTGCAAACTGGCAGTCGAAATCCCAGCCGTTTTCATCGATTTGGTCTTCAATGTGTTCAAACAATTCTTCGCTCAGGCGGATGAATTCGCTTTCGGTCATCATGGCTTTTTGTGTGGTTTTTGTTTAAGATACCGAATCTTGCCACATTCGTAATGATGAAGAAAGTTTTACTGATGAAATACGGCGTATTTTTTGCAGCGGCAACGGCTCTGCTGCTCTCTGCCTGCGGCTACAAAGGCGATCTCTACCTGCCCAAAGAAGGCGACAAGGCGCGCTTCGGCGTGATTCAGACCGGCTTGAAATTCGATACGGCAAAAGAGCCGATCACTCAAACCAACGATTAAAAAAGACTTCACAAACATGACCTTATCCTGCGAACAAATCCCTTATTCCCACCTTGCCGAGGAATTCGGCACGCCGCTTTATGTGTACAGCAAATCTGCGCTGACCGAGGCGTTTGAAAACTACCAAACCGCGTTTGCTGCTTTGAATCCGCTTGTCTGCTACGCGGTTAAAGCCAATGGCAACCTGAGCATCATCAAACACTTTGCTTCTTTGGGGAGCGGGTTTGACATTGTGTCCGGCGGCGAGTTGGCGCGTGTTTTGGCGGCCGGCGGCGATGCGGCGAAAACGATTTTTTCCGGTGTGGGCAAGAGTGAGGCAGAAATTGAATTTGCGCTGAATGCAGGCGTGAAATGTTTCAATATGGAAAGCATTCCCGAAATCGACCGTATTCAGAAAGTTGCTGCGCGTTTGGGTAAAGTCGCTCCGGTTTCCCTGCGCGTCAATCCTGATGTCGATGCCAAAACCCACCCTTATATCTCCACCGGTTTGAAAGCCAACAAATTCGGTATTGCCTATGCCGATGCGCTTGAGGCCTATCGTCATGCTTCCCGACAAAGCCATTTGAAAATCATCGGTATCGACTGCCATATCGGCTCGCAATTGACCGACCTCAGCCCGCTCATCGAAGCCTGCGAACGTATCTTGGCCTTGGTCGACCAACTGGCAGACGAAGGCATTGTGTTGGAACACTTGGACTTGGGCGGCGGTGTCGGCATTGTTTACCAAGACGAAAATGTGCCTGATTTGGGTGCGTATGCCAAAGAAGTTCAAAAACTGATCGGCACACGCCGTCTGAAACTGGTCCTCGAGCCAGGCCGCAGCTTGGTCGGCAATGCCGGTTCGTTGTTGACGCGCGTCGAATTCGTCAAACATGGCGAAGAGAAAAACTTTGTGATGGTCGATGCAGCGATGAACGATTTGATGCGTCCGGCGCTTTATGACGCCTATCATCACATTGAAGCGGTCGAAACCAAAGACATTGAGCCTCTAAAGGCCAATATCGTCGGCCCGATTTGCGAAACCGGCGACTTCCTCGGCAAAGACCGAACCATCGCCTGCGAAGAAGGGGATTTACTGCTTATCCGCAGCGCCGGTGCGTATGGTTCAAGCATGGCGAGCAACTACAACACGCGTAACCGTGCGGCGGAAGTATTGGTTGACGGCAGCGGATACAAACTTATCCGCCAACGTGAAACCGTCGAGCAGCAAATGGCCAACGAATTGGCTTGTTTGTAAGGTTTGATTGTTTAAAAGGCCGTCTGAAAGCTTGATTGACTTTCAGACGGCCTTTGTTATGAAAGAAAAGGGCATGTATCCAACACGCCCTTTTTTAGGTCATCAATAATGCGGCGGAATCTCGTCGCGCAGGCTGTACGGTTCGCGTTCGCCGTTTGCACCTTTGTCCTGCATCCGTTGATACAGCAGCCGCAACTGGCCTTGCTGCAAATCCAAAACCTGCTGCATCTTGGCGATGGTGTCGTTCAGGCTGCCGATTAAATCTTCCTGCAAGGCCGTCTGAATTTCCAGCTCGGTGACGCGGTGTTCCAATTCCTGAATATCGCTCATATTACAGCACCATCGCGGCAATCCAGCCTGCAACCATCAGCGGGATATTGTAGTGGATAAAGGTCGGGATAACCGAATCGCGGATGTGGTCGTGTTGACCGTCGGCGTTCAAACCCATGGTCGGGCCGAGCGTTGAGTCGGAAGCGGGGGAGCCGGCATCGCCCAGCGCGCCTGCCGTGCCGACAATGGCCACGGTAGCCATTGGGGAGAAACCCAAGCTGATGCACAAAGGCACATAAATCGCGGTAATAATCGGCAAAGTGGAGAAAGACGAGCCGATGCCCATGGTTACCAGCAGGCCGACAAACAGCATGGTAAAGGCGGCCATGCCTTTATTGCTTCCGAACAAAGCCATGCTGCGTTCGACCAAAGGCTGGATGTCGCCGGTCGCGTTCATGACGGCGGCGAAACCTTGTGCCGCAATCATAATAAAGCCGACCATGGCCATCATTTTGATGCCTTCGCCGAACACATCGCTGGCGGCGGAACGGTTCATCACGCCCAACATCATAAACACGGCAAAGCCCAACATCGCACCCAATACCAACGAGTTTTCATACAAAAGCTGGATGGCAAAGCACACGGCAATCGCTACGGCCGCTACCAAGCTGCGATAGGTTGACGGCTCTTGTTGTTGCACCGCTTCACGGTTGTCTTCCGTATCGGCGGCGTTGTTTTGATAAATGCGCGGCTTGCGGTAGTGCAAGAAGGCCAGTAGCAAACCGGACACCATGCCCAAAGCCGGAATCGCCATTGCGTGCATCACATTGATGCCGCCGGTGTCCATGCCTGCCGAGCGGATGTTGCCCAACATGATGTCGTTCAAGAAGATGGCGCCAAAACCGTAAGGCAGGAACATATAAGTCGTTACCAAGCCAAACGTAATCACGCAGGCTACCAAGCGGCGGTCGAGCTTCAAGCGGTTGAACACCAACAGCAGCGGCGGAATAATCATCGGGATAAACGCGATATGAATCGGCACAACGTTTTGGCTCATCACGCCCATGCACAAAATAATCGCCAGCAGCATCCATTTGACCGCGCCTTCGCCTTTCGCATTGCCTTCGCCGCCGTTGAGCTTGCGGATAATCACGCCGGCGAGCTGTTGCGGCAGGCCGGAATGCGTGATGGCCATGGCAAACGCGCCGAGCATGGCATAAGACAGCGCGATTTGCGCCCCGCCTTTCAAGCCTTCGTTAAAAACAGGAATAATCCCTTGCTGCACCACATCGCCGGCCGCGTTGGTCACATTCTCCAAAGGCATACCGGCCACCAATCCGCCGACAAACGCGCCGACAGCCAAGCTGAGCACCACATGCACGCGCGATAAAGACAGCGCCAGCATGATGATGACCGCAATTACAACCGCATTCATATCGTTCTCCGTTGTTTCAGACGGCCTGTTATGTAAAAACAGGCAATCGTCTGTTTACATATTACAAATAAACATCATAACCCAAGCAGGAAGCCTTTGCAAAAAACGGCAGGCCGTCTGAAACCCGGAGCATCGGTTTCAGACGGCCTGCCGTGAACCCTTATTCTGCGTTTTAATATGGCGTGCGGTTTTTGCGATAAAAATAGCCAAAAAACACGCGCTTCCTATTCTTTGCATAGGGTACCAATGTTAAAATCGACACAATGTCTCGGTTTCAGGTTTGTCACTGAAATTAAAGCATTTATTGCTAAAACCCAATTCAATCATACACAAACAAAGGAAAGAAGTGATGGATATTCTGACGCGGCTGCACAATCTTCCGCCCTCCCGCTTTCATTACAAACTTCTGGTTTTGGTCGGCATAGGCTGGCTGTTTGATGCCATGGATACAGGCTTGGTGTCGTTTGTATTGCCGGCTTTGGGCAAAGATTGGGCGCTGGCTCCGGCGCAGTTGGGTTGGATTGTCAGCATTGCCTTTGTCGGCATGGCTCTGGGCGCGGTATTCAGCGGCTGGCTGGCGGACAGGTTCGGACGGAAAACCGTTTTTGCCGGCACGATGGTGGTGTACAGCATTGCCACAGGTTTGTGTGCGCTCGCGCCTGATTTGACGGTTTTGCTGGTGTGCCGCTTTTTTGTCGGCGTCGGCTTGGGCGGCCAACTGCCCGTCGCCGTGTCGCTGGTTAGCGAATATGCACCGCCGAAAGTACGCGGCCGTTTTATTGTATTGCTGGAAAGCTTTTGGGGCTTGGGCTGGCTCTCGGCCGCGCTGGTGTCTTATTTCTTTATTCCGCAAACCGGCTGGCACAGCGCGTTTTTATTCGGCGCCTTGCCCCTGTTTTATGTGCCGTTGGTGTTGAAATTCGTTCCCGAATCCGTGCCTTACCTGCTTTCCCGCGGCAAAACCAACGAAGCGCACCAGTTGGTATCCGCGCTGGAAATTCAATCGGGCATCACGCCGCCGACACAAGCTGTTGCCGCACCGGCCGCCCCGCGCGAACGCATCCGCTTTGTCCAACTTTGGCAACATCCGTTTGCACGGCGCACGCTGATGCTGTGGCTGGTTTGGTTCGGCATCGTGTTTTCGTATTACGGCATTTTCACTTGGTTGCCCAAATTGCTGGTCGAGCAGGGCAATACCGTGGTTAAAACCTTTGAATATGTGCTGGTGATGATTGTTGCGCAACTGCCCGGCTATATTGCCGCCGCGGCTTTGGTGGAAAGAATCGGCCGCAAAGCAACGCTGGCAGGCTTTTTGGCCGCGTGCGCCGCGTGCGCATGGTTTTTCGGGCAAAGCACCACGGCGGCCGAAGTCATGATTTGGGGTAGCCTGATGTCCTTCTTCAACTTGGGCGCATGGGGCGTTTTGTACACCTACACCCCCGAACTCTACCCCTTGCGCTTCCGAGCCTTCGCATCCGGCTGGGCAGGTGCCATCGGCCGCGTCGGCGGCATACTCGCGCCTATGGTAGTGGCGGCGATGGTGGGCAACAGCGGCGGCTTCGGCAATATCTTTATGATGTTTGCGCTGGTTATGCTGCTGATTGTGGCGGTAATCTTGGTATTGGGTGAAGAAACCAAAGGCCGTACGCTGGAAGACATCAGCCAATAAAAGATAGATATGAAAAGGCCGTCTGAAAAATATTTTCAGACGGCCTTTTTCATTTGCGTTTGTAATTTTAATACATCTATTTTCTGTTTTTATCTTAATTATCGAGGAAAGCGACGAAGAATGACCGTCTTTGTTTTTGTATAGATAAAATATTATACTTCAGAGAATTAAAATGAATAAACGATAAAATGGCCGTCTGAAAAGTTCAATCATGGTTTGTGATGTAGGTCAAAGCAAAATGTAACTAAATTACCTATAGTTATCGTAGTGAAAATTTATTGACCTTATCGCCACCTTTTATTAAGGAGATACACCATGAACGCATCAGCCGACAACGTCGTCAGCCCAGCCGTAGCCGAGGTAAACAGCCTGGTTGACAAGGGTTTACGGGCATTGGACGAGTTTCTTAAGCTCGATCAGGAGCAGATTGACTTTATTGTTGCCAAAGCCTCTATCGCCGCGCTGGACAAACATGGTGTGCTCGCCATGCACGCGGTGGAAGAAACGGGACGCGGCGTGTTTGAGGATAAGGCGACGAAAAACCTGTTTGCCTGCGAAAACGTCGTGCGCCGCCTGCGCGATTTGAAAACCGTGGGCGTCATCAGCGAAAACGATGTAACCGGCATTACCGAAATCGCCGATCCGGTCGGCGTGGTTTGCGGTATCGTGCCGACAACCAATCCGACTTCCACTACCATTTTCAAATCCCTGATTGCACTGAAAACCCGCAATCCGATTATTTTCTCGTTCCACCCGTCCGCCCAGCAGTGTTCCGCCCATGCAGCGCGTATCGTGCGCGATGCGGCGATTGCGGCCGGTGCGCCGGAAAACTGTATCCAGTGGATTGAAAAGCCGTCTATGGAAGGCACTTCCGCGCTGATGAAGCATCCGGGCGTGGCAACGATTTTGGCGACCGGCGGCAATGCGATGGTGGAAGCCGCGTATTCTTGCGGCAAACCTGCGCTCGGCGTCGGGGCGGGCAACGTACCTGCTTATGTTGAAAAAACGGCGGACATCAAACAGGTGGCGCACGATATTGTGATGTCGAAATCTTTCGACAACGGCATGGTGTGCGCCAGCGAGCAAGCGGTGATTGCCGATAAAGAGATTTACAAAGAGTTGGCCGAAGAGTTCAAATCCTACGGCGTGTACTTTGCCAACAAAAAAGAAAAAGCCATGCTCGAAGAGTTTATCTTCGGCGTAACGGCGAATTGCGCCAGCTGCGGCGGCGCGAAACTCAATTCTGCCGTCGTGGGCAAACCGGCGGCATGGATTGCCGAGCAGGCCGGGTTTAAAGTACCTGAAAAAACCAACATCATCATCGCCGAATGCCGCGAAGTCGGCCCGAACGAGCCGCTGACCCGTGAAAAACTTTCGCCTGTTTTGGCCATGATTAAGGCGGATTCGACCGAACAAGGTTTGAAGTTCGCCGAAGAAATGGTTGCCTTTGACGGCTTGGGACACTCCGCCGCCATCCATACCGCCGACGAAGAATTGGTCAAAACGTTCGGCTCCCGCGTCAAAGCGCTGCGCGTGATTTGGAATTCGCCTTCCACCTTCGGCGGCATCGGCGACGTGTACAACGCCTTCCTGCCTTCTCTGACCCTCGGTTGCGGCTCTTACGGTAAAAACGCCGTCGGCGGCAACGTCAGCGCAGTCAATCTGTTAAACATCAAAAAAGTAGGCCGTCGGAGAAACAACATGCAATGGTTCAAAGTGCCCGCCAAAATCTATTTTGAACGCGATTCCATCCAATATCTGCAAGACATGAAAGACTGCGAAAAAGTCATGATTGTGACCGACCGTTCGATGGTTGATCTGGGCTTTGTCGATAAAATCACCTACCAGCTCCACCAACGCAAAAACAAAGTGACCATCCAGCTGTTTACCGATGTCGAAGCCGATCCGAGCGTCCAAACCGTCTATAAAGGCACGGATTTGATGCGCAGCTTTCAGCCAGACACAATCATCGCGTTGGGCGGCGGCTCGCCGATGGACGCGGCCAAAGCCATGTGGCTTTTCTACGAGCAGCCGCAAGTCGATTTTGAAGACTTGGTGCAAAAATTCATGGACATCCGCAAACGTGCCTTCCGCTTCCCTGAATTGGGCCGCAAAGCCAAATTCATCGGCATCCCTACCACATCGGGCACAGGCTCCGAAGTCACGCCGTTTACCGTCATCAGCGACGGCGACAAAAAATACCCCATCGCCGACTACTCGCTGACCCCAACCATTTCGATTGTCGATCCTGCGTTTACCATGACCGTACCGGCAAGCGTAACCGCCGATACCGGTTTGGACGTATTGACCCACGCGGTAGAAGCGTACGTTTCCGTACTGGCGAACGACTTTACAGACGGCCTCGCCCTGCAAGCCATCAAGCTCGTGTTCCAATACCTCGAACGCTCCTACAAACACGGTGCGGCCGATCCAGAAGCGCGCGAGCATATGCACAACGCCTCCACCATCGCAGGCATGGCGTTTGCCAATGCGTTCTTGGGCATCAACCACTCGATGGCACACAAAATCGGCGGCAAATATCATGTTCCGCACGGCCGTGCCAACGCCATCCTGCTGCCGCACGTCATCCGCTACAACGGCACGCGCCCGCAGAAAACCGCCACTTGGCCGAAGTACAACTACTACAAAGCCGACCTGAAATATCAGGAAATCGCCCGTACCTTAGGCCTGCCATGCAGCACACCGGCAGAAGGCGTCGAATCCTTCGCCCGTGCTTGCCACGAACTGGCGGTCAACGTTGGCATCAAAATGTCGTTTAAAGAGCAGGGCATCGATGAGAAAACCTTCCTCGACGGCAGAAAAGAGCTGGCCATGATGTCTTTTGAAGACCAATGCACCCCGGCCAACCCGCGCCTCGCCATGGTGGCCGATATGGAAGAAATCCTGACCAAAGCCTATTACGGCGAATAAAATCGGTGAGTTAAAAAGGCCGTCTGAAACCTGAATATAGGGTTTCAGACGGCCTTTCGTATTAGAACTAAAGTTGATACTTATTGTATGTGGAATTTAATTTGCAAACATTAAGAATAGTCATCATGAAATCAGAAATTTTAAAACAATTTGGCAAACATGTTCGTCATTTAAGACAACTCCAGGATTTAAGTCAGGAAGCATTGGCTGAAAAAGCGAATATGCACCGGACTTATATCGGAATGATAGAACGTGGAGAGCGTAACCCCGCCCTATTAAATCTTATTCGTTTGGCTAGCGCATTAGATATTTCTTTACCTGAACTTTTAACTTTTAAGGACCATGTTAATGACGGAAACTGTGATAATGAATCTAACTGATTCATATGGTTTTTTTAGAGAAAACGTCGGAAGGACGCTAGGAGATCTAAAACTTGAATATCAAACCAGATTCCCCAAGTTCACCTCTGAAATGAAGATAAATAAAGGCGGCGTAGGGCAGTTTATCGAGAAATTGATAGGACTTAAGAATACAAATGCTTTGACAGATTTTTCTGATGGTGAGCTAAAAACCAATAAAGCAGATAAAGATGGTGCGCCACTAGAGACTATGTTTATCTCGCAGATTTCTAGTAACTTTGATCAGTTAATCAGCGATCAGATAAGCTTTGAAGATAGTTGGATATACCAAAAAATAAAGAATTTGCTATATGTTCCTATTTGTAAAGTCGACAACAATCCTGACAAATGGTACATACAGTCAGCCTATCATGTGCAAATAAATGAAAGGGGTGAACTTTTCAGACAGTTATCTGCTGATTTCACGCAAATTAAAAGTAAGCTGTTAGCTGATATTAATTCCGGCGACGGATACATTCATACATCAAACGGTAGTTTTATACAAATCAGATCAAAAGATTCCAAGCCATACCATCCTATATTTTCTGCACAATATAATCGGAATATTTCAAATAAGAATCATGCATTTTATTTTAAAAAAGAATTCATGCGGGAAGTTCGTGAAATGGCCAGACAGGGTAGGGATGGTGTTGTTCGAATAATTTAAAATAAGATGGGGCTACAGCTTTTGTTGTAGCCTTTTCTTTGCCAATTCAAAAAAATCTTCTTCTAGTTCGCAACCACAAAATTTCCGACCATGTTTTAAGGCAGCAACGCCTGTCGTGCCGCTGCCCATGAAAGGGTCAAAAATTAAATCTCCGATGTTTGAAGCTGAGAGTATGCAGCGTTCAAGCAAGGGGAGTGGTTTTTGTGTCGGATGTTTGCCGAATGTTTTTTCGGCTTTATTGGGAGGAGGGAATGTCCAAACACATTTCATCTGTTTGCCATTATTTTGTGCTTTCATCATTTCATAATGAAACGTATGTTTGGCTTTTTTATTTTTCTTTGCCCATAAGATTGTTTCTGTCGAATGGGTAAAAAAACGGCAGGACAAATTAGGGGGAGGATTGGGTTTTTCCCAAGTAATATTGTTCAAAATATGGTATCCGATGGTTTGCATCAGGTAGCCGATTAAATAGACATTATGGAATGTGCCGCAAACCCAAATTGTGCCATTTGGTTTTAATAAGGCGTAACACAGTCGAAGCCATTCTTCGTAGAATTCCAAATCTGCCGCCATTCCTTTGGATTTATCCCAGTTACCCTTATTAACGGAAACCATTTGTCCACTTTGACAACTGAAGCCATCATTGGAAAGAAAGTAAGGCGGGTCTGCGAAAATCATATCAAAACAGCCGTTTGGATGTTTTTCCAATATCTTCCGCATGACGTTAAGGGAATTTTCGTTGTAGAGGACAAGGTCGTCTGAAACAAATTTTTTCAAACGACTTTGATAAATGGCAGCTTCTTCAGCCAGTTTGTCAAAATCACTCATAAATTGCCAATAATTCTCCGACTTTCTTACGACTGCTGCCTTTGGCGGCAATATTGCGCTGTACTTCAACCGTTTTTAGAATGGCAGAAGAATAAATATCTCTCGTAAATTCAGTATCATGATTTGAAATCAAAACGCCTTGAGAGTTAGGCGCAATTTGTTGGGCTGACTGGGCAAGACGGATTTGATCGTCTAAATTGAAACCTTCTTTGGCGTAAGTGGTAAATGAAGCGGTTGGGCTTAAAGGTGCATAAGGAGGATCACAATAAACAATATCTGTATTGTTTGTCAGAGATAGGATTGTTTGAAAATCTCCGCACATTAATTCAACTCTGTCAGATTTTTGAATGAAACCTTCCATTTCTTGTTGGGGAAAGTAAGGAGATTTGTAGCGTCCAAACGGCACATTGAATGCCCCTTTGCTGTTGTAACGGCATAAACCGTTAAAAGCATGGCGGTTCAAATAAATAAATAGCGCTGAACGTTCGTGTAGATCTTGGCTGAAGTTGAATTGTTCCCGCAATTCATAGAATCTTGAATCGCTATTGTTTTCAGAAGTAAAGAAAGAGCGGGCATAGTCTATGAATCCGAATTTTTCTTCTTTTAGGATACGGAATAAGCCGATTAAGTCAGCGTTAATATCATTGAGCAGATAATGTTCGAAATCCAATGCAAGAGATAAAGCGGCAGAACCGCAAAAGGGTTCAATCAGACGTTTTCGTGCAGGAGTAGGTAGATTGTGTTCGATAAAGGGGACAAGTTTATGTTTGCCACCAGCCCATTTTAGGAAGGGTTTTGAAGCCATTAGGATGCCAAGTACAAGCGTGGTTGATTGGCTTCGAATTGTGCCAAAACATCGTGAGGAATACAACGGATTTATGTTTTTGGGACGTGTGTAGAGTGATTCTAAATCCAATGGAATCTTTCCATACCAATGTGTTATTGGACTTATCAGCTTAATCTACCTTAAAAAGGCCGTCTGAAAACCTGTTTCCAAGTTTCAGACGGCCTTTATCTATGTGGCTAAACCTTAAAAGCGGTTTAGACGACGATATTCACCAAGCGTCCGGGAACGACGATGATTTTCTTCGCAGGCTTGCCTTCCATGAATTTCACTGCGCCTTCGTTGGCGAGGGCGGCGGCTTCGAGGTCGGCTTTGGAGGCGTCGGCGGCGACGGTGATTTTGCCGCGCAGTTTGCCGTTGACTTGAACCATCACTTCGATTTCGGATTTAACCAAAGCGGCTTCATCGACTGTCGGCCAGCCTGCTTCCCACAGTTTCGCGCTGTTCAATTCGCTCCACAGGGTTTCGCAGATGTGCGGCACGATGGGCCACAGCAGGCGTACGACGGCTTCCAATACTTCTTGGGCGACGGTTCGGCCTTGTTCGCCGCCGGTGTCGGTTTTGTCGTATTGGTTGAGCAGTTCCATCACGGCGGCGATGGCGGTGTTGAACTGCTGGCGGCGGCCGTAGTCGTCGCTGACTTTGGCGATGGTGGAATGCAGTTTGTGGCGCAGGTCTTTGAGTTCTTTAGACAAACCGTCTTGGCTGCCTGCAAACGCTTTGACCGCTTCGCCTTGTTTCAGGTATTCGTAAACGGTACGCCACAGACGACGCAGGAAGCGGTGCGCGCCTTCGACGCCGCTGTCGCTCCATTCGAGAGACTGTTCGGGCGGTGCGGCGAACATCATAAACAGGCGGGCGGTGTCCGCGCCGTAGGCATTAATCAGTTCTTGCGGATCGACGCCATTGTTTTTGGACTTGGACATTTTTTCCGTGCCGCTGATGACGACGGGCAGTCCGTCGGCTTTGAGGACGGCGGAAACGGGGCGGCCTTTGTCGTCGAAAGTCAGCTCGACATCGGCAGGGTTGATCCAGTCTTTGCCGCCTTTGTCGTTTTCACGGTAGTAGGTTTCGCAGACGACCATGCCTTGCGTGAGCAGGCGTTCAAACGGTTCGTCCACGCTGACCAAGCCTTCGTCGCGCATCAGTTTGGTGAAGAAGCGCGCGTATAAGAGGTGCAAAATCGCGTGTTCGATGCCGCCGATGTATTGGTCGACCGCGCCCCAGTATTTCGCGGCTTCAGTCGATACCATGCCTTCTGCGAACTTGGGCGACATGTAGCGGAAGAAATACCAGCTCGATTCCATGAAGGTGTCCATGGTGTCGGTTTCGCGTTTTGCCGCACCGCCACAGCATGGGCAGGTGGTTTCGTAAAACTCGGGCATTTTTGCTAGCGGCGAACCCATGCCGTCGGGTACGACGTTTTCAGGCAGGACGACGGGCAGTTGGTCGGCAGGGACGGGGACGTCGCCGCATTTTTCGCAATGGACGATGGGAATCGGGCAGCCCCAGTAGCGTTGGCGCGAAATACCCCAGTCGCGCAGGCGGTATTGGGTTTTCGGTTCGCCTGCGTTTTGGCTTTGCAGCTTGGCGGCGATGACGTCGAAGGCCGTCTGAAAATTCATGCCGTCCAAGTCGCCGCTGTTGACCAATACGCCGTTTTCTTTGTCGCCGTACCACTCTTGCCATTGGTTTGCGTCGAATGCGTTGTCACCGACGGCAATGACTTGTTTTTTCGGAAGATTGTATTTGGTGGCGAACTCAAAATCGCGTTCGTCGTGCGCCGGAACCGCCATCACCGCGCCGTCGCCGTAGCCCCACAATACATAGTTGGCAATCCACACTTCCAGCTTGTCGCCGTTGAGCGGGTTGACGACGTAGCGGCCGGTCGGCACGCCTTTTTTCTCCATCGTCGCCATATCGGCTTCGGCAACCGAGCCGGCTTTGCATTCGGCGATAAACTCTTGCAATTCGGGTTTGTCGGCGGCTGCGGCGGTTGCCAGCGGATGCTCGGCGGCAACGGCAACATAAGTCGCGCCCATCAGCGTGTCGGGACGGGTGGTATAAACTTGCAGGAATTTCGCGTAATCGCCTTCCAAGCCTTGTTTGCTGTCGTCTGAAACGGCGAAGCGCACGGTCATACCGCGTGATTTACCGATCCAGTTGCGCTGCATGGTTTTAACTTGTTCCGGCCAGTGTTCCAGCTTGTCCAAATCGTTGAGCAGCTCTTCGGCGTAATCCGTGATTTTGAAGTAATACATCGGGATTTCGCGTTTTTCGATCAACGCACCCGAACGCCAGCCGCGCCCATCGATGACTTGCTCGTTGGCAAGGACGGTTTGGTCGACCGGGTCCCAGTTTACCGTGCCGTTTTTGCGATAGACGATGCCTTTTTCAAACAGCTTGGTAAACAGCCATTGTTCCCAGCGGTAGTATTCGGGTTTGCAGGTGGCGACTTCGCGTTCCCAGTCAATCGCAAAACCCAGGCTTTTGAGCTGGGTTTTCATGTATTCGATGTTGTCGTACGTCCATGCGGCAGGGGCGACATTGTTTTTCATCGCCGCGTTTTCCGCCGGCATGCCGAACGCGTCCCAACCCATAGGCTGCATGACGTTGAAGCCGTTTAAGCGTTTGAAGCGGCTCAATACGTCGCCGATGGTGTAGTTGCGCACATGCCCCATGTGCAGCTTGCCGCTGGGGTAGGGGAACATGGAGAGGCAGTAGTATTTGGGTTTGGAAGCGTCTTCGGAGACGTTGAAAATACGCTCGTCGTCCCATTTTTTCTGCGCCGCAGGCTCGATGGCGGCGGGTTGGTAATGTTCTTGCATGGTCATTCTGTTTTTCGCTTGAAAACGTTGGAAAAAATAAAGATGGGATTATAGCAGGTTGTCGGGCCTGTCGGTTTGACAAAGGCCGTCTGAATGTTTGGATGTCGGAAAAGCACAATTTCAGACGGCCTTGAAAATACTGACTTGAGTTTTTGATACTCGCCCACATATCCCACCCAGTTTGAATTCATTCTTAACACTATCAAAATTATGAGCAATAAAGATTTTTACGAAACACTTGGTGTTGCCCGCAGCGCTAGCGACGATGAAATCAAAAAAGCCTACCGCAAGCTGGCAATGAAATACCATCCCGACCGCAACCCTGACAACAAAGAAGCGGAAGAAAAATTTAAAGAAGTCCAAAAAGCTTACGATACCTTGTCAGACAAGGAAAAACGCGCCATGTACGACCAATACGGCCATGCCGCGTTTGAGCAGGGCATGGGCGGCGGCGCGGGCGGATTCGGCGGTTTTGGCGGGTTCGGCGGCGCGCAAGGCTTCGATTTTTCCGATATTTTCAGCCAAATGTTCGGCGGCGGTGCCGGCGGCCGCCAGCCGGATTACAGCGGCGCGGACTTGCAGGTCGGCATAGAAATTTCGCTTGAAGAAGCCGCCAAAGGCGTGAAAAAACGCATCAACATTCCGACTTACGAAGAATGTGATGTCTGCCACGGCTCAGGTGCCAAACCGGGTACATCCGCATCGACTTGTTCTACCTGTCACGGCTCAGGTACGGTACACGTCCGCCAAGCCATTTTCCAAATGCAGCAGACTTGTCCGACTTGTCACGGTACAGGCAAAGAAATCAAAGATCCTTGCGTCAAATGCCGTGGCGAAGGCCGCACCAAAACCAGCAAAACGGTTGAAGTCAACATTCCGGCAGGCATCGACGATGGTCAACGCATCCGCTTGAGCGGCGAGGGCGAGCCGGGTCAACACGGCGCGCCGGCAGGCGATTTGTACGTCAATGTCCGCGTGAGACAGCACAAAATCTTCGAGCGCAACGGCTTGGACTTGCATTGCGAATTACCGATCAGCTTTGCTATTGCCGCATTGGGTGGTGAAGTCGAAGTGCCGACTTTGGACGGCAAAGTCAAACTGCACATTCCGAAAGAAACGCAAACCGGCCGCCGTATGCGCGTGAAAGGCAAAGGCATCAAGTCTCTGCGTTCCAGCTCGACCGGCGATTTGTACTGCCACATTTTGGTTGAAACTCCGGTTAACCTGACCGACCGTCAGAAAGAGTTGCTGGAAGAATTTGAAAAAATCTCCTCCGGTCTCAATCTCAGCCAAACTCCGCGCAAGAAATCGTTTTGGGAAAAAGTAGGCGAAAAAGTAGGCGATTTGTTCTCCGATAATTAATCGTTGTGAAAAAGGCCGTCTGAAACCTGCTTGAATGAGGTTTCAGACGGCCTTTTGTTTTTCTTTTTGTTGCTTCAAGCCATGGTTTGCCTTACAATTCGCGCTTCACTCTTACGGGAGTAGCCATTCGGCGCAATGCCGAAACCGTTGTCAACATAATCGGCTTGTGCGGCCGTGGCAGCGGTATCTTCTCTGCTTTATCGGAAGACAGGCAAGACGTAAGCGTTGTCCATACCCTTGCGGGCGGTATGCACAGCGCTTTTTGTTTGCCCGCTTTTCGGTTGAGTATCTTAAATCATGGAAGCTTTTTTCTCTTCGACGCTGGGCGTTGCCATTGCCGAAATCGGCGATAAAACGCAATTGCTCGCGCTCTTTTTGGTAGCACGTTTTGCCCACAAAAACGCGATTGTTGCCGGTATCTTTGTTGCAACCCTATTGAACCATCTCATTTCAGCCGCACTCGGTGTCTGGCTGGCATCCGCTATTTCGCCCGAAGTCATGAAATGGGTGGTCGGCGGCAGCTTTATTGCGGTCGGTTTATGGCTGCTGCTGCCGGATAAAGATGAAGATCCTGACAGCAAGTGGCTGAAATACGGCGCATTTACGGCGACGGTCGTCCTGTTTTTCTTGGCGGAAATCGGCGACAAAACGCAGATTGCAACGGTTCTTTTGGCGGCAAAATACCAATCTATCCTGCTCGTCGTGGTCGGCAGTATTGCCGGTTTGATGATTGCTTCTGTGCCTGCCGTGTATTTGGGCGAAATGCTGATGCGCAAAATTCCGGCCAAAGCAGTGCGCATTGCCGCATGTATTTTGTTCTGCCTGCTGGGTATTTTGACCCTGCTTGGCGACGGTATCGTGTTGAAGGCCGTCTGAAATGTGGGACATTGTTTTTGAACACAAAGACTTTGTAGTCATCAATAAGCCTTGCGGGGTATCGGTGCACAGCGAATCGGAAGGGGACGTTTGCCTGACCGCATCGCTGGCGCAGCAGCTTGGCGTTGAACGCGTGTGGCTGGTTCACCGTTTGGATAAAGCCACCAGCGGCCTGTTGCTGTTTGCGCTCAACCGCGACAGCGCGGCCGCTTTGTCGGCACAGTTTGCCGAAAAAACCATGCGTAAAACTTATTTGGCACTCGGTACGCACAAGCCGGCGAAAAAGCAGGGTTGGGTGAAAGGAGGTATGGCGCGTTCGCGGCGCGGTACATGGAAGCTGACGCGTGATGAGGATAATTTTGCCGTTACCCGTTTCAGCAGCCAAAGCCTGAAGCCCGGTTTGCGCCTGTTTGTGTTGCAACCGTTTACCGGCAAAACCCATCAGCTGCGCGTGGCCATGAAAAGCATAGGCAGTCCGATTTTGGGCGATACGCTGTATGGCGGCGATGAGGCGGAACATCTGTTTCTACACGCTTGGCGTTTGGTTTTCGACTATCGCGGCGAGCATTTCGATATTCGGGTCGCGCCCGATAAAACATGGCCGTCTGAAATCGATTTGTCGGCGTGTTTGGGTTCGGATGAATCCGAAGAGAAGCAGTGAAATTTTTGTATATATTAAAAAAGGCCGTCTGAAAATTGTAGACGGCCTTTTGATTGTTTCAAGTTTACATTTCCAATTCGCTCAAGCCCGGCAAATCGGCAAAACAGCGGTCATGCGTGATTTGGCAGAAGTTGTCCAGATAGCCTTTGTTGGCGTCTTCCGTGCGAATGGCGGCATAAAGTTTGCTTTGCAGGCCGTCTGAAGTGATTTTTCGATGAACGACGTAGCCTTTTTCCAAATACGGCATGACCGTCCAGTAGGGCAGGGCGGCGATGCCGCGTTTGCTGGCAACCAATTGAATAATAGCAATGGTCAGCTCGCTGTGGCGGCGCGGCGGATTAATGCCTTTGGGCAGCAGCACTTTTTTAGGCAAATCCAGCATTTCATCGGGGACGGGATAAGTAATCAGGGTTTCGTCGATAAAGTCTTCCGCTTCCCAAACGTTTTTGTCGGCAAGCGGGTGGTCTTCTGCGCAGATGCCGACCATTTCATAGGCAAACAGAGGGCGGTAGCTGATGCCGTTGAGCGGCTCGGCTTCGGAAACGATGGCAAGGTCGGCGCGGTGTTGCAGCAGCAGCCCGACCGGATCGGCTTGGAAACCGGAAACGATGTCCAATTCAACTTGCGGCCATAAGGGGCGGAACTCGCCCATGGCAGGCATCAGCCAGTCAAAGCAGGTGTGGCATTCGACGGCAAGTCTGAGTTCGCCGGCTTCGCCTTCGATAATCCGCACCAAATCACGTTCGGCGGCGGCAACCTGCGGCAACAACTCGCGTGCCAGTTGCAACAGGCGCATACCGGCCGGGGTGAAACGCAAAGGCGTGGATTTGCGTTCAAACAACGGCGTTTCGTAATAATTTTCCAAGGCGCGGATTTGGTGCGACAGGGCGGATTGGGTCAGGAAAACCCGTTTGGCGGCAAGGGAAACGCTGCCGGTTTCTTCTAAAGCCAGCAAGGTTTTGAGATGACGCAATTCGATAATAGAGTCCATGTGTTTTCAGACGGCCTGTGGGTAAGGTGGCGTATATTAAAATAATTCATGATGATGTGCAAATGATTAATGTTGGGAATGATTGCTGAAATCGGAATGTAAGAATTTGAGGCATAAACAGATTTTGCGGTTAGAATGCGAAGCTGTTTTTGAAGATAGATATAAGGAGCGGAATATGGCTTTACGCCGCGAAATTCTGGCTTGGTGCGATGAGACTTTGCAGGTCGGGCTGTTTAAGGACTATGCGCCCAACGGTTTGCAGGTTGAAGGCAAAGAAGAAATTGCCAAAATCGCCACTTCGGTTACCGCCAGCAAAGCGGCAATTGATTTTGCCGTAGAGCAGGGGGCGGATCTGCTTTTGGTTCACCACGGTATGTTTTGGAAAAGCGAGCCTGTCACGATTACCGGTTGGAAAAAAGCACGCATTGAAACCTTGCTGCAACACCAAATCAATATGGCGGGCTACCACCTGCCGCTGGACGCGCACCCACAATTAGGCAATAACGCGCAGTTGGCCGAGAAACTCGATTGGGTGCTAGAAAAACAATTCGGCGAGCAAAACCTGTTGAATACAGGCCGTCTGAAAACCACGCAAACATTGGCGCAGTTGTCTGAACGCATTGAGGCGGTATTTGACCGCAAGCCGACCGTTATCGGCGATCTTGAACGCGAAATCAAACGCATTGCCTGGTGCAGTGGCGGTGCGCAGGGATTTTTTCAGACGGCCGCAGACGAAGGTGTTGATGCGTATCTGACCGGTGAGATTTCCGAAGCGCAATATCATCTTGCCAATGAAACGGGTGTGGCATTTATCAGCGCCGGACATCATGCAACAGAACGTTACGGCGTCCGCACCTTAGGCGATGCCGTGGCAGAAAAATTTGGTATCGAAGTGGTTCACTTTGATGAAAACAACCCTGCCTGAGTATTGAGCAATATCATAAAAACTTTACCTTATTTTAAATAATGCTTTGAGTATTACAACAAACTAGGTAGAATTACGCTGTTTAATGGCTCGGTATTCCCAAAATTTTAGGACGACTGAATAATGGATAATCAAGAAATCAACAACGGTCGCCGCCGTTTTCTGACACTGGCTACTTGCGGTGCAGGCGGTGTGGCGGCTCTGGGCGTAGCTACGCCCTTCGTGGCCAGCTTCTTTCCATCGGAGAAAGCTAAGGCTGCCGGTGCTGCTGTCGAAGTAGATGTCAGCAAAATCGAAGCAGGCCAAATGCTGACTGCCGAATGGCAGGGCAAACCAATTTGGCTGGTCAACCGTACAGATCAACAGCTCAAAGACTTGAAAAGTTTGGATGGCGCAGTTACAGATCCTAATTCCGAAGTGGATCATCAGCCCGAAAACTGTAAAAACGAGACCCGTTCGATCAAGCCGAACCTCCTCGTCGCTATCGGTATCTGTACCCACCTGGGTTGCTCTCCGACTTACCGTCCCGACGTTGCCCCTGCGGATTTGGGCGCAGACTGGAAAGGCGGCTTCTTCTGCCCTTGCCACGGTTCGAAATTCGACATGGCAGGCCGCGTATACAAAGGTGTTCCTGCACCGACCAACTTGGTTGTACCGCCTTACAAATATCTGAGCGATACAACTGTTTTGGTGGGCGAAGACTAAAAATAAGGAACGATAATTATGGCAAACCAAACCAATAGCAAAGCAAAAGCATTGTTAGGCTGGATGGACGCTCGCTTCCCTCTGTCTAAAATGTGGAATGAGCATTTGGCTCAATACTATGCGCCGAAGAACTTCAACTTCTGGTACTACTTCGGCTCTTTGGCCCTGCTTGTCCTTGTGATTCAAATCGTCAGCGGTATTTTCCTGACCATGAACTACAAACCGGACGGCAACCTGAACGCCTACCATCTGCCTGCTGCCTTTACCGCAGTAGAGTACATCATGCGCGACGTGTCTGGTGGCTGGATTATCCGCTATATGCACTCCACCGGCGCATCTTTCTTCTTCATCGTCGTTTATCTGCACATGTTCCGCGGTCTGATTTATGGTTCGTACAAAAAACCTCGTGAATTGGTGTGGATTTTCGGTTCCCTGATTTTCTTGGCATTGATGGCAGAAGCCTTTATGGGTTACCTGTTGCCTTGGGGTCAAATGTCCTTCTGGGGTGCGCAGGTAATTATTAACCTGTTCTCCGCCATCCCTGTTATCGGTCCTGATTTGTCCACTTGGATTCGTGGTGACTTCAACGTTTCCGACGTTACTCTGAACCGCTTCTTCGCCCTGCACGTTATCGCCGTACCGCTGGTGTTGCTCGGCTTGGTTGTGGCTCACATCATCGCCCTGCACGAAGTGGGTTCTAACAACCCTGACGGCGTTGAAATCAAGAAAAACAAAGACGAAAACGGTATTCCACGCGATGGTATTCCATTCCATCCTTACTACACCGTTAAAGACATCTTGGGTGTCGTTGTATTCCTGATTGTCTTCTGTTCTGTGTTGTTCTTTGCACCTGAAGGCGGCGGCTACTTCCTCGAAGCGCCAAACTTCGATGCAGCGAATGCGCTGAAAACACCTCCGCACATTGCGCCGGTATGGTACTTCACTCCGTTCTACGCAATTTTGCGTGCGATTCCTTCCTTTGCCGGTACTCAGGTATGGGGTGTAATCGGTATGGGTGCAGCAGTTGTACTGATCGCCTTGTTGCCTTGGTTGGATAAAGGCGAGGTTAAATCTGTCCGCTATCGCGGCCCAATCTTCAAAACTGCGTTGGTTCTGTTCATCATTGCCTTCATCGGTTTGGGTATTTTGGGTGCAATGGTAGCAACTGATACTCGTACTTTGGTTGCACGTATCCTGTCTTTCGTCTACTTTGCATTCTTCCTGGGTATGCCGTTCTATACCAAACTGGATGCCAACAAACCAGTTCCTGAACGCGTAACCATGAGCACTACTAAACAAAAAATTATGTTCTTTGTTTACGTCGGTATTACCGTTGTCGGTGCTTACTTGTTTGCAACCAATATCTGATGAGGGCAGCGAAAATGAAACAAACTCTGAAAAACTGGTTTGCTGCCTTATTGCTGGCAGTGCCTATGAGTGCAGCCGTCGCCAGCGGCGGCCATGCAAACTACGAAAAAGTCGATATCGACCTGCGTGACCAAGTCAGCCTGCAGCACGGTGCGCAAATTTTTACAAACTACTGTTTGTCTTGCCACTCTGCAAGCGGTATGCGCTTCAACCGTCTGAAAGACATCGGTTTGACTGAAGATGAAATCAAGAAAAACCTGATGTTTACAACAGACAACGTTGGTGATGTCATGGTAGCGGCAATGGATCCGAAAGATGCCTCCAAATGGTTGGGTGCGCCTCCGCCAGATTTGACCCTGATTGCCCGTTCTAAAGGTGCAGACTACCTGTACGCTTATATGCGCGGTTTCTATAAAGACCCAACTCGTCCGAACGGTTGGAACAATACCGTTTTGGCCGGCGCAAGTATGCCTCACCCATTGTGGGAGCAACAAGGTGTTCAAGCCGTTGAGTTGGATGCCAAAGGTCAGCCCGTTATGATTAAAGACGAGCATGGCAACCTGACTCCTAAACTGTATTGGGAATCTACCGGTCTGCACAGCCGTCGTCTGCCTAACGGTAAAGTAATCCAAAAAGAGTATGATGCTTATGTGCGCGATTTGGTAAACTACCTGGTATACATGGGTGAGCCTGCTCAATTGCAACGCCACCGTATCGGTTACATGGTTTTGACATTCCTGTTTGCCGTAATGTTGCCGTTGGCGTACTTCCTGAAAAAAGAATTCTGGAAAGACGTTCATTAATTCTTTTGAATCAAAAAAGGCAAACCTGTTTCAGGTTTGCCTTTTTTGTTTGCTTAATCAATTTATGTCGAATTAATGCAAATCTAAAAATTACTTAATGTAAACAGTGTGTTATTTTAAATTTATGGATTAAGTATTTGAAATTATGTATAATTCTTTCTGAATTTTTATAAGGCTTAAGGCCGTCTGAAAAGATTGATCAGGAGTAGAAGATTATGATGACTTTGTATTCAGGTATTACTTGTCCATTCAGCCAACGCTGCCGTTTTGTGCTGTACGAAAAAGGCATGGATTTTGAAATCAAAGATGTGGACGTGTTCAATAAACCTGAAGACTTGGCTTTGATGAATCCGTATAACCAAGTACCGGTTCTAGTTGAGCGTGATTTGATTTTGCACGAATCAAACATTATCAACGAATACATTGACGAGCGTTTCCCTCATCCTCAGTTGATGCCGGGCGATCCTGTTATGCGCGGTCGCGGCCGTTTGGTACTGTACCGTATGGAAAAAGAATTGTTCAGCTTGGTGCAAGTGTTGGAAAACCCTGAATCTACCAATAAAGAACAAGCCAAAGCGCGTGAAGCCATTGGCAATGGTTTGACACTGTTGGCACCGTCTTTTACTAAAAACAAATACATCTTGGGCGATGACTTCTCCATGATTGATGTTGCCTTATCTCCACTGTTGTGGCGTTTGGACTATTACGACATCAAACTGGGTAAATCTGCTGCGCCTTTGCTGAAGTACGCCGAGCGTATTTTCCAACGCGAAGCCTTTATTGAAGCATTGACACCGGCTGAAAAAGCCATGCGCCGTTAAAGGACGGATCTATGGCAACTTCAACCAAACCGTATTTGTTGCGTGCTTTGTATGAATGGTGTTTGGATAATAACCAAACACCGCATATCGTGGCTTGGGTAAATGAACATACCCGTGTGCCGATGCAGTATGTACGCGACAATGAGATTGTTTTAAATATTGGCCCTACTGCCAGCCATAACTTGAATATCGACAACGAGTGGGTCAATTTTTCTGCACGCTTTTCCGGCGTAGCGCACGAGATTTGGATTCCGGTCGGTCATATTGTCAGTATATTTGGCCGCGAAAGTGGAGAGGGTATGGGGTTTGAGGTAGAACCATATCAGCCTGCTTCTATCGAAGCTGCAGTGGCCGAAGATAAAAAAGCTGAATCTGCGGAAGAAAAACCGAAAAAAGTATTGAAGCTTGTGAAGTAATTAAAGATAAAAGGCCGTCTGAAATGTTTCAGACGGCCTTTATTGATTGGGTATTGAAATGGCAAAATTAATGAGCAATCAGTTATTAATTAAGCCAAACAAAAAAGCTCTTGCGTTTAACAAGAGCTTTTTTGTTTAGTGGTGGAGGTAAGCGGGATCGAACCGCTGACCTCTTGCATGCCATGCAAGCGCTCTACCAACTGAGCTATACCCCCGAAATTTGGTGGCGAATCAGGGACTCGAACCCCGGACACAAGGATTATGATTCCTCTGCTCTAACCGACTGAGCTAATTCGCCGTTTCGTGAAGTCGCTATTATAGTTTTTTTTGAATATTTGGCAAGCGCTAATTTTGGTTTTTTTTATTTCTTATTGTTTTTAAAAAATAAAAAGTAGGTTGTCAGGCTATAGCTTATGGCAAATATCGCCGTGGCTAAAGCCTGCCCAGTCGATATCGATGTTTTTGCCAAAAGCGATCACTTTAAAAAGTTCGCCCATTTCATGCTGATGTATCAGTTTCTGTACTGCGGCGGCTGCTTGGATGTATTCAACTGAATCTGGGCTGCCGATTTGTGCCAGCAAATCGGTGATGCCGAGATTGAGCAGGAAATAAGATTGGGGCAGGTAGCCGATTAAGTCCAAACCTGATTCTATGCCGGCGCGTGCAATATCGGTGAAATTGACATGTGCAGTCAGATCGGTCAGGCCGATGTTGAAAAATGGGTCGTGGATGGTGTGGTGGCGATAGTGGCCGATAAATGTGCCTTCTTTGCGTTGCGGATGGTAATACTGGGCGGCATCGAAGCCGTAATCGATAAATATCATGCCGCCGCGCTGCAATTTGGCGGCCAGGGTTTGGATAAAGGCATATTGTGCCGGATGCAGCTCGCTTGTGTATGAAGGGAGGGGAGGGAAATACAAGGCGGCTGTTTGTATCAGTTCTGCTTGGGCCAATGGTCTGATGGCTTCGATTAGCTTGTTATTTTCTAAGCTGACGCCGATTTGTTGAAACCCTTCATCTTGATAAATCAAGCGTTCGACCGGCATGGCATCCAATACTTCGTTGCCGATGATGATGCCGTCAAAGTATTCGGGTAATGCGGTGAGGTGGATGACTTTTGCGGCTGCTTCGGGAGATGTGTGCTCAAGAATATGTTGACGTTGTCTTTCTGCAAGCTCTGCCGACAGCTCAATAATGTAGTAATGATTTAGGCCGTCTGAAAGATTTTGTAACAAAGTAGCGGCAAGATGGCCTGTGCCTGCACCAAATTCGTAGATATTGCCTGCTGTTTGCGGCAGTAATTCGGCAAGTTGTTTGGCAAGGGTTTGTCCGAATAGGGGGGAGAGGGTGGGAGCAGTGATGAAGTCGCCGTCCGTGCCGATTTTATGGCTGCCTCCGCTGTAATAGCCGTATTGGGGTGTGTAAAGGGCAAGCTCCATAAATCGGGAGAAAGGTATCCAGTTTCGATGTTGTTCAATTTCGTTTTTGATGAGCTTAGTCAGGTGTGCTGAAGAGGCTTGTGCGTCAGGGGAGGGGAGGGGGAGTTGTGGCTTCATGACTGTTAGATAATGTAAAAAATTTGAATTTGTTTGTATATTATAGCTGCTTACGGAATGGGTGGTAATTGAGTATAAAAATACTATATGTAGTATTTTTATAATATAAGTCATACTATATCTAGTATTTTATGCTAAACGAAATGCTTAGAAAATCCATATGTCATTCATTATTGCGTATATAAACTATTGAATTTTAAGCATTTAGTGTTTCATTTCAGATAAGAAACGGATTTGACCTGATTGCCAAAATTTCTTATAGTGTCGGTTAGTGGGGCATAGTGGGTGAAAGTGGTTACTTTTTCCTGAAAAGTGTCCTGTTGAAGCGAAAACGAAATATTTTAGGAAGGTGGGATTTTTAATCTCACTCTGTTTTATTTTAATCGAATTTGGGGTGTGATGTGTTTGGCGGTGCTCATGAATTGAGTATGGACAGTAAAGGGCGGTTGGCGATTCCTGCCAAATTCCGCGATATTTTGCTGCGCCGTTATACGCCTGCAATTGTGGTCACGCTGGATTCCCGAAAAAAATTATTGATGTACCCGGAGCCCGTTTGGGAGGAAAAAGCCGAGCAGATTCTAAAGTTGAAAGTAGCCGGCAATGAATCTTTGCAACGGTATCAAAATCTGCTGCTGCACAATGCGGAGATTTTGGAGTGGGACAGCGCCGGACGTGTTTTGATCCCGGCTAATCTGCGCAAACGTGTGGATTTTGAAAAAGAAGTTACTTTGGTTGGCCGTGCAAACCGTATGGAGTTGTGGGGCCGCGAACATTGGGAAGAGGAAATGAATCAGGCTTTGGATATCGATCCTGACGAATTGGCTTTCCAATTGAGTCAAACGGATTTGCAATTGTGAGTAAAGTTGAAAATTATCAGCATGTTACTGTCTTGTTGTATGAGGCGGTGGATGCGTTGGCAATCCGTGAAGACGGGATTTATGTGGACGGTACGTTCGGCAGGGGAGGGCATTCCCGGCTGATTTTGTCGCGTTTGGGCGAGCAGGGGCGTTTGGTTGTTTTTGATAAAGACCCCGAGGCGATTGCGGTAGCCAATGAGCTGGCGGCGCAAGATAAGCGTGTCAGTGTCGTACACAATGGTTTTGAAACATTTCAGACGGCCTTGGATGAATTGGGCATCGATAAGATTGACGGTGCGCTTTTTGATTTGGGGATTTCGTCGCCGCAAATTGACGATGGCAGCCGCGGATTCAGTTTCCGCTTTGATGCGCCATTGGATATGCGGATGGATCCGACCCGCGGGATGTCTGCGGCGGAATGGATTGCAACCGCATCTGAACAGGATTTACACGAGGTTATTAAGAATTATGGTGAAGAGCGGTTTAGTCGCCAGATTGCGCGCGCCATTGTTGCGCAACGGGAGGAAAGTCCCATCGATACAACCCGCAAGCTGGCGCAGCTTGTGGCGCAAAACGTCCGTACTCGCGAGCGCGGACAAGACCCTGCAACGCGCACCTTCCAAGCAGTTCGCATCTTTATTAACCGCGAGCTCGAAGAGGTAGAGGCAGTTTTGCCGCAGGTTGCAGGCCGTCTGAAAGAGGGTGGACGCTTGGCTGTCATTGCGTTCCATTCTTTGGAAGACAGAATTGTGAAGCAGTTTATTAAAAAATATTCGCAACATGCGCCTTTGCCCCGTTGGGCAGTGGTCAAGGAAGCGGATTTGCCTCAGCCGCCTTTGAAGGCTGTGGGCAAAGCAATCAAACCGGGTTCGGCAGAGACTGAAGCCAATCCGCGTGCGCGCAGTGCGGTTTTGCGGGTGGCGGAGCGCAGCAGCGGCGAATTTTCGGTTGTTGACTAGGGAAGCGTTTCGGCATTGTCGCAAGGGATGTTTCTGTTGACAGGCCATCTGAAAGTTTGAAATGGGTAAGTTGAATATTTTATTACTGGTTTTGGTGACGGTTTCGGCCTTTGCCGTAGTGTTTAAGCAAAACCAGTCGCGCTTGCACTTTATCGAGTTGGATAAGGCGCAAAAACGGGAAATTCAGTTGGAACAGGATTACGCGCGCTTGAAGCTGGAGCAGGCAAGATTGGCCAACCACAAACTGATTAAAGTGGCGGCCGAAAAGCAACATCTGCTTCCGCCGGGTGCGCATAATACGGCTATGCTGGAACGCAAAAAATAAGAATATAGCCTTGTTTTCAAGGTGTTTACGGGAATTAATAGCTCACTGAGCAGCTAAGTCATGAGAAGTCCAACATGTTAATTAAGAACGAATATAAACCTCAAATGCTGTCTGGAACCACAAAAACAAAAAAACCGCTGACAAGTAACGGGCGTATCGGTTTGGTGCTGGGTGCCGTTGCGCTGGCATTTACCGGTCTGTTGGTGCGCGGGGTTTATCTGCAAACCAGTCAGCATGAGTTTTTGAAAAATCAGGGCGACCAACGTTTTGTGCGCACGCTTCCGCTGCCTGCATCACGCGGTATGATTACCGACCGCAATGGTGCTACATTGGCGTTGAGTGCGCCTACCGAATCATTGTATGCCATGCCTTCCGGTATGGAGGAAATGCCGACTGACGAGCAGTTGGAGAAACTGTCGGCCATTGCCGATGTGCCTGTTGAAGTGTTAAAAAATAAATTGTCTAAAAAAGACAAAGGCTTTATCTATCTGAAGCGTCAGCTCAGCTACGAAAAAGCGGAAGAAATCAAGGCATTGGGCATTAAAGGCATCGCCTTCCAAAAAGAATTGAAACGCCATTACCCGATGGGCAATCTGTTTGCGCACGTTATCGGTTTTACCAATATCGACGGCAAAGGTCAGGAGGGCTTGGAGCTTTCCCGTGAAGACAGCCTGCGCGGTGAAGATGGCGCGAAAGTCGTATTGCGCGACAACAAAGGCAATATCGTAGACAGCCTCGACTCTCCGCGCAACAGCGTACCTAAAAACGGCCAAGATATGATTTTGTCTTTGGATCAGCGCATTCAGACGCTGGCTTATGAGGAGTTGAACAAAGCTGTGGCTTATCACAAGGCCAAAGCGGGTACGGTTGTGGTATTGGATGCGCAAACCGGCGAAATTTTGGCTTTGGTCAACAGCCCGGCTTACGATCCGAATCAGCCCGGCCAAGCCAATAGCGAACAGCGCCGCAACAGAGCCGTAACCGACATGATCGAACCCGGTTCTGCCATGAAGCCGTTTACCATTGCCAAAGCGCTGGATTCCGGCAAAGTAGATACGACCGACACATTCAATACCCTGCCTTACAAAATCGGCCCGGCCACCGTACAAGACACCCACGTTTATCCTACTTTGGATGTGCGCGGCATTATGCAAAAATCTTCCAACGTCGGCACCAGTAAGCTTTCCGCCATGTTTACGCCTAAAGAAATGTATGATTTCTATCATGATTTGGGTGTGGGCGTGCGTATGCATTCAGGTTTCCCGGGTGAGACTGCAGGTTTGTTGAGAAGCTGGCGCAGATGGCAAAAAATCGAACAGGCAACCATGTCTTTCGGTTATGGCCTGCAATTAAGCCTGTTGCAATTGGCGCGTGCCTATACTGCCTTGACCCATGACGGCGAATTGTTGCCGGTCAGCTTTGAAAAACAAGCGGTTGCCCCTAAAGGCAAACGCGTTATCAAAGCCTCTACTGCGAAAAAAGTGCGCGAGTTGATGGTTTCCGTTACTGAAGCCGGCGGTACCGGTACTGCAGGTGCGGTGGATGGTTTCGACGTAGGTGCGAAAACCGGTACGGCGCGCAAACTGGTCAATGGCCGCTATGTGGACAACAAACACGTCGGTACGTTCATCGGTTTTGCTCCGGCTAAAAATCCACGCGTGATTGTGGCCGTTACCATCGACGAACCGACTGCCAACGGCTATTACGGCGGCGTGGTTGCCGGTCCCGTATTCAAAGAAGTCATGAGCGGAAGCTTGAACATCTTGGGCGTTTCCCCAACCAAGCCTTTAAGTAATGCCGCTACCGTCAAAGTACCGTCATAATCCAAACAATCAAAGAGATTTTGTTTATGTTCAGCAAGTTAACCCCCTTGGCTGAAACCAACTTTCCGCCTCTGCTGTGTGAAAACGCAGCAGGGCGTTTGTTGCATTCAGACAGCCGACAAATTAAACAGGGTGACATTTTCGTTGCCTGTCAGGGCGAATATACGGACGGTCGCAGTTATATCCCCGCTGCCATTGCCAACGGCGCGGCTTTTGTTTTTTGGGACGACGACGGCAAGTTCACATGGAATCCCGAATGGAAAGTGCCCAATCAAGGCATCAAAAATCTGAAACATCGCGCCGGTATGTTGGCGGCACAAGTTTACGGCAACGTTTCAGACGGCCTCAAAGTCTGGGGTGTAACCGGTACCAACGGTAAAACCTCCATCACACAATGGCTGGCGCAAGCCGCCGATCTTCTGGGCGAAAAAACCACTATTATCGGCACAGTCGGCAACGGCTTTTGGGGCGCATTGGAAGAGACCACACATACCACCCCCGCCCCCGTCGATGTCCAAACCCTGCTCTACCGCTTCCGTCAACAAGGCGCAACAGCCGCCGCGATGGAAGTCTCCAGCCACGGCCTTGACCAATCGCGTGTCAACGGCGTGCCGTTTCGCAGCGCAATCTTCACCAATCTCACCCGCGACCACCTCGACTACCACGGCACCATGGAAGCCTATGGTGCCATCAAATCGCGCCTGTTCTACTGGCATGGTCTGCAACACGCCATCATCAATATCGATGACGAATACGGTGCGGAACTTGCAGGCCGTCTGAAAAAAGACTGTCCCGATTTAGCCGTTTACGGCTATGGTTTCAGCGAACACGCCGACATCCGTATTACCAATTTCACCGCCTCTTCAGACGGCATGGAAGCCGTATTCCAAACCCCATGGGGCGAAGGAAAATGCCGCACCCGTCTGCTCGGACGGTTCAACGCGCAAAACCTCGCTGCCTGCATCGCCTTGCTTTGTGCCAACGGTTATCCGATTGATAAAGTATTGGATGTACTGGCAAAAATCCGTCCCGCCTCAGGCCGCATGGATTGCATTATGAACAGTGGCAAGCCCTTGGTCGTCGTCGATTACGCCCATACGCCTGACGCATTGGAAAAAGCACTCTCCACCTTGCAGGAAATCAAACCGCAGGGCGCAGCTTTGTGGTGCGTATTCGGCTGCGGCGGCAACCGCGACCGTGGCAAACGCCCATTGATGGGCGCAGCAGCCGTACAGGGTGCCGATAAAGTTGTCGTAACCAGCGACAACCCACGCTTGGAAAATCCACAAGACATCATCAACGATATTTTGCCTGCCGTGCCTAATCCTGAATGCGTCGAAGTTGATCGCGCAGTTGCCATCCGTTATGCGGTTGAGCAAGCCGCTGCGAACGACATCATTCTGATTGCCGGTAAAGGGCATGAAAACTATCAGGATGTACAAGGCGTGAAGCACCATTTCTCCGATTTTGAAATCGCAGAAAAAGCATTGGCAGAGTGCGGTTAAGCTATATCGAAAATGTTCAGACGGCCCGAACCTTAAGGCCGTCTGAAAAAGATTTAAACATATACAACAAAAGCAATACGACACACGCATTACGGCACGTCAGCCATTAAACCCATCACAGTTGTTTGTTTCAGAGGACTTTTTAACAATGCTGTCTGAACAACAAGGAGACCGATTTGATGCTGAAAATGCCGACAAAAACCTTATTAATCAGTACAGCCGTAGTTTTATTCGCAGGCTGTACAACCAAACAACTTCCGCGTCCTACTGCCGAAATCGAGCAGTTGAGGGCGCAACAGCCTCCTGCCGAGCAAAGCCTGCCTAATCCCGTTAAAGGCAAACGGTTTGACGATACCTGGGGCGCGGCGCGCAGTCAGGGGCGCAGACATGAAGGTGTGGATATTTTTGCCAAGAAAAACACGCCGATACGCAGTACCACGCCCGGTATCGTAACCAAAATCGGGCGCAACCGATTGGGCGGTAAAGTTATCGGTATTCAAGGGCCGGGTGCGTGGCATTACTATGCCCACCTGAATAAATTTGCCCGTATCCGCCTGTATGAGCGAGTAAAAGAAGGGCAGGTCATCGGCTATGTCGGTAAAACCGGCAATGCCAGAACCACACCGGCACACCTGCATTACGGCGTGTATCTGCCGAACGGCGCGGTGAATCCGTATCCGCTGATTAATCAGAGCAGATAGGCCGTCTGAACAAGATTTGAGAGTATGAACGCAAAGAAATTGGTTAAGGCAACGAATATCATCGGCATGGTGGCAGTCGTGCTGCTGGTGTACTGGGTATTTGTTCTGATTTTATCCAATGTTTTCGGGCTTAAGGTATTCCGCGAATACATTACGGAAATTTTCCTGATGAGTATTTTGGGGATTTTTGCCGTGATGGCGGGTGCCTTGATATTGAATATCATGCTGAATTTGACCCGTATTGCCGAGCGTGGACAGGAGGAAGAAAGCAAAGGCGGTCGGAAAACCTTATATTTGTTGTTGGCCGTATTTCCTGTTTTGGCCGCTTTGCTATTTGGCGGAAATTATCTGACGGTTCAGAAAAAACGTCAGGTTTTAACTCAATCGCTAGAGCGCATCGTCAAGGACAATCCATCGCAAATCAATGCCTTGACAGATTATCGTTTTGACTCGGCGTACATCAAAAAAGCGGCGTTAATCCTGGAGCTGATGTCGAAGGAAGATTCTGCCTTTAAAGCCGCTACGGTGATTGTGCCGGATACGATAGGTAATAAACAAGTTTATTTGGCTTTCTCAGCCGATTCCCAGTTAAGTGGGATTGATGAGCAGGCGCCCAATGCTCAGGGAGTAGGCGATAATAATGATTTTGTCGTCACTCGAAATGGCAATAAAGAAACAATCAGCAAAACGCAATATCTTTATGCGCCCAATCTGAGCGAGCGTGAATACTTGCAAAGAATATTTGCCGGACAAACAAATGAAATACGTTATGAGGCAAAAGACGGTAATTACAGCCTTTGCCACCCCTACCGACAAAACGGTAAAACCATTGTATTGTGTTTTTCTGATTACCAGCAGTACGGGAAAATCGGCAGTTGATAAGAGAAAGTGATTTATAGTATGAAAAGTTGGTTTTCCAATACATTTCCTGAATATAAAAAATTGCCCAAAAGCGGCAAATTTATGGCATGGCTGACTTTTGTACAGGGCGTGGTTTGGTTGATTCTGGCATCAATTCAGAGTGTACAAGGACTGATTAACAACATGGCATGGGCTGTGTTGTTTGGCGTTTTAGTTTTCGCTCTAGGTGTATTGGCGCTGTCTGCAGCATGGAATGCGTTTAAATTCCGTGAAGTAGGTTTTAAAAGAATGATATATGTGTACACGCCATGCTTATTGCAGATTGCTTTTGCAAGCGATGTATTTTCTTTTACATATTATATAGAAAGTGTACTGCAATTATCATTTAGCCTTATAGTACATAAACTTACTGTCGGTATAAATTTTGCCGCTATTCTTTTTATTGTGCTGGCAGGACGCAATTGTCGTCATTTAAAAATGGTTTCCCAAAATACGGATAAAAATGTGGAACCGTTAGAACAAGTAGAACAAGGACAAGAAACACAATCATGAAACCACTAGACCTTAATTTTATTTGTCAGACCCTCAACCTTCCGATGCCGTCTGAAAATCAACCTGTTTCGCGTATTGTTACCGATAGCCGCGATATTCAGGACGGCGACGTATTTTTCGCGCTTGCCGGCGAACGCTTTGACGCGCATGACTTTGTTGAAGATGTGTTGGCGGCGGGGGCAACGGCAGTTGTGGTTTCGCGCGAAGATCGCGCGGCTTTGAAAGGCGCATTGAAGGTTGACGATACGCTTGCGGCTTTGCAAAAACTGGCAAAGGCGTGGCGTGAAAATGTGAATCCTTTTGTCTTTGGCATTACCGGCTCTTCCGGCAAAACAACGGTTAAAGAGATGTTGGCCGGCGTATTGCGTCATCGATTCGGTGATGAAGCTGTGTTGGCGACAGCCGGCAATTTCAACAATCATATCGGCCTGCCGCTGACTTTGTTGAAACTGAACGAAAAACACCGCTATGCCGTCATTGAAATGGGCATGAACCATTTTGGCGAATTGTCTTTGCTGACCCGAATCGCCGGTCCGAATGTTGCTCTGGTCAATAACGCCTTGCGCGCGCATGTCGGTTGCGGTTTTGATGGCGTCGGCGATATTGCCAAAGCCAAAAGTGAAATCTACGAAGGTTTGCTTTCAGACGGCGTTGCGCTGATTCCGTGTGAAGATGCCAATATCGCTACATTTGAAGCGGCTACCGCGCAATTAAACGCTCAGACTTTCGGCATTGCCAGTGGCGATGTCCATGCAGAAAATATTGAGTTGAAACCGTTATCCTGTGAATTTGATTTGGTGTGTGACAATGAACGTGTTGCCGTGGTACTGCCGGTCCCCGGCCGTCACAATGTGCATAATGCCGTAGCCGCCGCTGCTCTGGCTTTGGCGGCAGGTTTGAGCCTTGCCGAAGTTTCAGACGGCCTGAGAAATTTCAGCAATATCAAAGGCCGTCTGAATATCAAGCAAGGCATTAAAGGCGCGACTTTGATTGATGATACTTATAATGCCAACCCCGACAGTATGAAAGCCGCCATTGATGTGCTCGCCGCTATGCCTGCGCCGCGCATTTTTGTGATGGGCGATATGGGCGAACTGGGCGAGGACGAAGCCGCAGCCATGCATGCCGAAGTTGGCGCGTATGCACGGGATAAAGGCATCGAGGCCGCATATTTTGTCGGCGATAACAGCGTTGAAGCGGCAGAGACGTTTGGTGCGGAAGGTTTGTGGTTCGCAGACAAAGATCCGTTGATTCAAGTGTTGAGCCACGATTTGCCTGAACACGCTACTGTGCTGGTCAAAGGCTCGCGCTTTATGAAGATGGAAGAAGTGGTTGAGGCATTGGTAGCAACAACCGCGTAAAAGGCCGTCTGAAATATGAAAAAGATTTTTCTATTGGCTGGTTTGCTGTTTGCCGCGTTTTATGCCGGAATGAAAGTACAGGCATTTATCTATGAAGATACCTGCTTGGACTTAGGGGGCGGAAAGAATCCCGGAAATTATCCGATTTGCGTGGTAGAGAAATAATCTTACTCAATAAGGCCGTCTGCAATTTCAGACGGCATACCGATTGATTTTTAATTGGGCATAAGCCCGCTGTAACAACAAAAACAAAAAAGGAAGTTCCATGTTTTTATGGCTCGCACATTTCAGTAACTGGTTAACCGGTCTGAATATTTTTCAATACACCACATTCCGCGCCGTCATGGCGGCTTTGACTGCTTTGGCGTTTTCCCTATTGCTTGGTCCGTGGACCATCCGCAAACTGACTGCGCTTAAAGTCGGCCAGGCAGTGCGCACCGACGGCCCGCAAACCCACCTCGTCAAAAACGGTACGCCAACCATGGGTGGCTCGCTGATTTTGACCGCCATTACTGTATCTACAATCCTGTGGGGCAACTGGGCAAATCCTTATATCTGGATTCTCTTAGGCGTCCTGCTCGCTACCGGCGCACTCGGTTTTTACGACGACTGGCGTAAAGTGGTTTATAAAGACCCTAACGGCGTGTCTGCCAAATTCAAAATGGTGTGGCAGTCCAGCGTTGCCATCATTGCCGGCTTGGCGTTGTTCTACCTTGCAACAAATTCCGCCAACAATATCCTGATTGTTCCCTTCTTCAAACAAGTTGCCTTGCCGCTTGGCGTAGTCGGCTTCTTAGTATTGTCCTACCTGACCATCGTCGGCACATCCAATGCCGTTAACCTGACCGACGGTTTGGACGGCTTGGCCGCATTTCCCGTTGTACTTGTTGCCGCCGGCCTCGCCATCTTTGCTTATGCCAGCGGCCACTCCCAATTCGCCCAATACCTGCAACTGCCTTACGTTGCCGGCGCAAACGAAGTGGTGATTTTCTGTACCGCCATGTGCGGCGCATGTCTCGGCTTTTTGTGGTTTAACGCTTATCCGGCACAAGTCTTTATGGGCGACGTCGGTGCACTCGCGCTCGGTGCGGCGCTCGGTACCGTTGCCGTCATCATCCGCCAAGAATTTGTCCTCGTCATTATGGGTGGCCTGTTTGTCGTTGAAGCCATTTCCGTTATGTTGCAAGTCGGTTGGTACAAACGCACCAAAAAACGCATTTTCCTGATGGCGCCGATTCATCACCATTATGAACAAAAAGGCTGGAAAGAAACCCAAGTCGTCGTCCGTTTCTGGATTATCACCATCGTCTTGGTGCTGATTGGTTTAAGTACCCTCAAAATCCGCTAAATCTCCAAAGGCCGTCTGAAAGTTTCAGACGGCCATTATGTAGGATAAGCATGCTTGTCTGAATCCTCTATTTCAAAAATAAATCCCGCAATAATCCACACAGAAAGTCCCCAAATATGTACCAATCTTTTGGCGGCGCAACCGGCATCCGCACCCTGACCGACCGTTTCTACGACTTAATGGAACTTGAGCCGAAATACCAAGCCTTGCGCCAAATGCACGGCGAAGACATGACCCTGATACGCGAAAAGCTCTACGAATTTTTCAGCGGCTGGCTCGGCGGCCCGCAACTCTTTGTCGAAAAATACGGCCATCCCCAACTGCGAGCCCGCCACATGCCTTTTGCCGTCAACGTACAAGTCCGCAACGAATGGATTGCCTGCTTTGCCCAAGCCATGAGCGAACTGGGTATCGACAAAGCACTTGCCGAGCCGGTTTTAATCCAAGTTTTTGCCATGGCAGATTGGTGCCGTAACCAAAACGAAGACGGTATCGAACCGCCTATGCCGCCGATGGAGGTTGACCCATGGGTACGTGCACCGGAATTGCAGCAGATTTTGAGTAGCTATGGTGTAAACGGATTTTTTGAGGGATTTGCAGATTAAGTTTGTTTGAAAATGCTGCTATGATATTAAAGAATATAAGAGAGAATGTAATATGAAGAATTGGTTGAGAAAGATAGCAGTTGTTTTGTTTGGATTTGGACAGATGGCTAATGCAAGTGATATCCCAAATTTCGCAGAAACAGAGCAGGATGCAAAACAAGGAAATGCAGCATCCCAATTTAATTTGGGTTTGATGTATTACTTGGGGAAAGGGGCGCCCAAAGATTATAAACAGGCAGAACATTGGTTCCGTAGAGCAGCAGAGCAAGGGGACGTGGATGCGCAGAGCAATCTAGGGGGATTGTATTATAAGGGACAAGGTGTTGCCCAAGATTATGAGCAAGCCAAATATTGGTTTCAAAAAGCTGCTGCACAAGGCTTTGCTAAAGCCCAGTATGATTTAGGAACAATCTATTTTTTTGGTAAAGGCATTGAACAAGATTATGATCAAGCAGCTCGATGGTATGAAAAGGCGGCAGAACAAGGGTATCTTGATGCCCAATACAATTTAGCCATTATGTATGATAACGGATTAGGTGTCGGTAAAGCTCCTGAGAAGGCGTTCCAATGGTATCGAAAGGCGGCGGAGCAGGGAGATAATCAAGCACAATATACTGTGGCTACAAGGTATATGCATGGTTTAGGCGTGCAAAAAGATTTTAAACAGGCGGTGCTATGGCTACATCGTGCAGCAGATCAAGAAAATATCAAAGCTCAATCAGATCTTGGCGTGGCTTATCATAATGGATTCGGTGTTCGTCAAGATGATAAGCAGGCCTTATATTGGTATCGTAAAGCAGCCGAGCAAGGAAGTTCTGAGGCCCAATATAATTTAGGTGTTATGTATCATTACGGACAAGGTGTTCCTCAAAATCAATCTGTTGCTAAAGAATGGTTTAGTAAGGCATGCCATAATGGATCGCAACAGGGCTGTGATGCTTATCAAAAATTGGATCAGACAGGATATTGAATCTTTTTAAAAGCCGTCTGAAAAAACTAGGATAGAACAGAAATAATAATTTGAATGTAATGGATTTTAAAATGAAGGTTTCGGTGAAAAAAATAATAATGGGTGTGATGGCTTGCTTTGGGTTAGGACAGCCAGCTTTAGCTGAAAGTATTCCAGATTTTAAGAATATGCTGAGAGCTGCGGAGCAAGGAGATCCAGAAGCTCAATTAAGTATTGGAGCAATGTATGCGAATGGACAGGGTATTAGTCAAGACAACAGACTAGCAGTGCAGTGGTTTCGTAAGGCAGCAGAGCAAGAGAATGCTAAAGCTCAATTTAACTTGGGTGTAATGTATCAGCTAGGGCAAGGTGTTGGTCAAGATTATGTACAGGCGGCAGAATGGTATCGTAAGGCTGCCGAACAGGGTGATACTGGAGCCCAAAATAATTTGGGTATGCTGTATCAGAATGGGCAAGGTGTTAGTCAAGACTATGCTCAGGCTGCGGAATGGTTTTATAGGGCTGCGAATCAGGAAAATACAGATGCTCAGTTAAATTTGGGTATGCTGTATGCTAATGGGCAAGGTGTTGGCAAAGACTATGAGCAGGCGTTGAAATGGTTTCGTAGAGCGGCTGGTCATGGAGATGCCATAGGTCAGTATAATTTAGGTGTGGCATATGCTAACGGGGAAGGAGTGCATCAGGATTACATACAGGCTATCGGATGGTATCGTAAAGCTGCGGAACAAGGGAATGTAGATGCACAATATAATTTAGGCGATATGTATGCGAGTGGGGAAGGTGTACGTCAAGATTATGTAGAGGCGATTAAGTGGTACAGAAAGGCAGCAGAGCAGGGAGATGCTCAAGCTCAGTTTAATTTGGGCATGATGTACCTTCAAGGGCAAGGAGTCCATCAAGACAATGCACAGGCAGTGCAGTGGTTTGGCAGGGCGGCAGAACAAGGGCATGCTAAAGCCCAATATAATTTGGGTGTAATGTATGCCAATGGGCAAGGAATTCATCAAGATGATGTACAGGCGGTGAGGTGGTATCACAAGGCTGCAGAACAAGGTGTTGCTCAAGCGCAATTCAATTTGGGTATAATGTATGATCAAGGGCAAGGAGTTCGTCAAGATGATGCACAGGCAGTGCATTGGTATCGTAAGGCGGCAGAGCAAGGATATGCAGAAGCCCAATATAATTTTGGTGTGATGTATGCCAACGGAGAAGGTGTTCGTCAGAACTATAAGATTGCCAAGGAGTGGTTTGGTAAGGCTTGTGATAACGGAATACAACTAGGTTGCGATGCTTACCGAGAATTGAATCAGAAAGGATATTGAATCCTTATTCAAAGGCCGTCTGAAAAACTTAGGACAAAACCAAAATGACTTTTCAAAATAAAAAAATCCTCGTCGCCGGGCTTGGCGGCACGGGTATTTCCATGATTGCCTACCTGCGCAAAAACGGCGCGGAGGTTGCTGCTTATGATGCGGAGTTAAAACCGGAGCGTGTGTCGCAAATCGGTAAGATGTTTGACGGGCTGGTGTTTTATACGGGCCGTCTGAAAGATGCGCTCTCCAACGGTTTCGATATTTTGGCGCTCAGTCCCGGCATCAGCGAGCGGCAGCCGGATATTGAGGCGTTCAAGCAGAACGGCGGGCGCGTGTTGGGCGACATCGAATTGCTGGCGGACATTGTGAACCGCCGCGGCGACAAGGTGATTGCGATTACCGGCAGCAACGGCAAAACCACGGTAACGAGCCTGGTCGGCTATCTTTGCATCAAGTGCGGTCTGGATACCGTTATCGCGGGCAATATCGGTACGCCGGTTTTGGAGGCGGAATTGCAGCGCGAAGGCAAAAAGGCTGACGTGTGGGTGTTGGAGCTTTCCAGCTTCCAACTGGAAAACACTGAAAGCCTGGGCCCGACTGCGGCGACGGTGCTGAACATTTCCGAAGACCATCTCGACCGCTACGACGACTTGCTCGACTATGCGCATACCAAGGACAAGATTTTCCGTGGCGATGGCGTGCAGGTTTTGAATGCGGATGATGCGTTCTGCCGCGCCATGAAACGCGCCGGGCGCGAGGTGAAATGGTTTTCGTTAGAACACGAAGCTGATTTTTGGTTGGAACGCGAGACGGGTCGTCTGAAACAAGGCGATGAAGATTTGATTTCTACGCAAGACATCCCGCTGCAAGGCTTGCACAACGCCGCCAACGTTATGGCTGCCGTGGCTTTGTGCGAGGCCATCGGTTTGCCGCGCGAAGCATTGCTCGAACACGTCAAAACCTTCCAAGGCCTGCCGCATCGCGTGGAAAAAATCGGCGAGAAAAACGGCGTGGTGTTCATCGACGACAGCAAAGGCACGAACGTCGGCGCGACCGCCGCCGCGATTGCCGGTTTGCAAAATCCGCTCTTCGTTATTTTGGGCGGCATGGGCAAAGGGCAGGATTTCACGCCCCTGCGCGACGCGCTTGCCGGCAAGGCAAAAGGCGTGTTCCTGATTGGTGTCGATGCGCCGCAAATCCGCCGCGATTTGGACGGCTGCGGTCTGAATATGACCGACTGCGCCACTTTGGAAGAAGCGGTTCAGACGGCATACGCCCAAGCTAAAGCGGGCGATATCGTGCTGCTCAGCCCTGCTTGTGCGAGCTTTGATATGTTCAAAGGCTATGCGCACCGTTCGGAAGTGTTTGTCGAGGCGTTCAAAGCTTTGTAAGGCCGTCTGAAAGATGAAAAGAGGGTTGGTTTTACCGTAAACCTTGTGTGTCATTGTCTCAAAGGTCGTCTGAAAACGTTAAGGCAGTTTCAGACGACCTTTTTGCAGCAACGGTAAACTTGTTCCTTGCCTTTATCCGGTGTTACTGTTTCTTAAAATTTGCCTATGCGGGCAAACAGCGAGGCGGCGGGCAGCTATGCCTGACCGACAAAACGTGTGTTTATCAATCCGAAAGGAAAACCCATGAATTTTCAAGACTACATCCGTTACGATGCCGTCGGTTTGGCAGAGCTGATCCGTAAAAAAGAAGTCTCCGCCGATGAAGTGTTGCAGGCTGCTTTAAACCGCTTGGACGAAGTCAATCCCAAGCTCAATCTGTTGGCGCACGATTTGCGCGAACGCGCGGCGGCGTGGCAGGGGTCGTCTGAAAATGCCGATACGCCGCTGGCGGGCGTACCGTTTTTGCTCAAAGACTTGCTGGCGGATTGGGAAGGCGCGCCGACATGGTCGGGTTCGCGTATGATGCAGCATTACATTGCCAAACAAAACAGCGATTTGACCCAAGCCTATCTCGATGCGGGGCTGCGCGTGTTCGGCAAAACCACTACGCCCGAATGGGGCGCGTATCCCGTTACCGAAACCGAAATTTACGGCATCACGCGCAATCCGTGGCATTGGGATTACACCGCGGGCGGCAGCAGCGGAGGCGCGGCGGTGGCAGTGGCTTCGGGCGTCGTACCCGCAGCGCACGGTAGCGACGGTGGCGGCTCCATTCGCTTACCCGCGCACAACTGCGGCGTGTTCGGGCTGAAACCCACGCGCGGCCGCAGCAGTTACGCGCCGAATGCATCGGAGGCATGGCAAGGTTTGGTATGCGACCATGTGTTGACCCGCAGCGTGCGCGACAGCGCGGTTTTGCTGGACATTGCCGCCCAAACCCAAGCCCGCGCCCTGTATGCCTGCCCGCCGCCGCCCGAAAACGGTTTTGCAGACAGCATGAAACTAGAAACAGGTCGTCTGAAAATCGCTTTTTGGAAACAGACATGGTTTGGCGGCGGTAACGACGAAGGCACGGAAGCCGCGTTCGCCCATAGTTTGAAACTGATACAAGACGCGGGACACGAATTGGAAGAAGCCACGCCCGATTTCGCGCCGCCCGAACAGCTCAACCGCGCCGCCCGCATCATCATCATGGGCGAAACGGCAAAACTGTTCTACCAATATCAATACGAAACCGGACAAAAACTGCCGCACTGCCTGCTTGAACCGACAACGTGGGCAATGATTGTGCAGGGGCGGCAAATCAGTGCGGGCGAAATGGCATGGGCGCGCGACGTGATGCTGGCGCAGGAACGTGCCGCCAAAGCATTTTTCACACGCTACGACGTGTTAATGACGCCCGTCTGCCCGCGCACCACGCCGAAAATCGGCGAGATGATGCCTCCGCCCGCCGCACAAAAAGCCATGCGCCTGCTGTTTGGCACGCTGCACTTGGGTTTTCTGTTGAAAAACAACCCGTTTTTAGAAAAAGAAGCCGCCGCCGCGCTGCAATACGTCGGTTATACGTCGCCGCTGAACATGAGCGGCAACCCCGCCATGAGCGTGCCGCTTTACCGGCATAACGAGCTGCCCGTTGGTACTCAGTTTGCCGCCGCTCACGGACGCGAAGACACGCTGCTCCGCCTTGCAGCGCAGTTGGAACAGATACAGCCGTGGGTGGAAATACCGCAGTTGGCTTAGGGTTTGTATTGGATAAAAAGTAGCCTATTTTTCTGAAGAAAAAATTTATACAAGGCCGTCTGAGAACATAAAAGTGTTTTCAGACGGCCTTTTGCCGGTATCAAAGGGTAGGGTAGGGCGCAAAGAACGTCGGAATCCGGCATCTTTAAAGATTCTGAATTGTTGGTTTGGAAATAAACCTTTAAAATAACGTTAATTCATTTTTTCAGACGGCCTCTTGCCCATTAGCAGGCCGTCTGAATATTTTATTCAAGCCGTTACGGATGTTTTCATGATTAGTCTTTCCAAAATGCTTGACCGGCCGATTGCGCGCGATGGTCGGAAGTTTGATGTTTCTCTCTTGTGGATAGTCGTTTTGATGACGACCTTCAGCTTGGTAATGATTTATTCGGCCTCTATTGCATATGCGGCATCGGATGGGGGTAGCCAGTTTTCTTTTGTGTCCAAACAGGCAATGTTTATCCTGTTTACGGTGGCCATGTGCTTGCCGCTTTTCCTGCTGAAAATGAGCTTTTGGCGGCGGATTATTCCGTTTTATTTTGTCGTTTCCGGTTTGCTGTTGTTGCTGGTTTTGTTTGTCGGCCGTGAGATTAACGGCGCGACGCGTTGGATTCATATCGGGCCGCTCAACTTGCAGCCAACCGAGTTTTTCAAATTGGCAACGGTTTTGTATTTGTCCAGCCTGTTTACGCGCCGTGAAGAAATGTTGCGCGATTTGGATTCTTTGGGTTGGTCGTCTTTGTTTACCGGTATTGGCGATTTGGTGTGCAGCCCTTTTAAAAGTGAAGCTTGGGTAAGGGTGAAGGAACGCTTCCGTAAATTTAAAACCCTGATTCTGCCGATTATGTCGGTGGCGGTCGGTTTGGTTTTGATTATGGGTCAGCCGGATTTCGGCTCGTTTGTCGTGATTGTCGTGATTACCATGGGTATGCTGTTTTTGGCAGGCTTTCCGTGGAAGTATTTTGCCGTATTGGTGGCGACCGTTGTGAGCGGAATGGGTTTGCTGATTTTGGCCGCGCCTTACCGCATGGCGCGTGTGGCGGCGTTTTTGGACCCATGGAGCGATCCTTTGGGCAAAGGCTATCAGTTGACGCATTCTTTGATGGCGATTGCGCGCGGCGGCTGGTTTGGCGAGGGCTTGGGCGCAAGTTTGGAAAAACGTTTCTATCTGCCTGAAGCGCATACGGACTTTATTTTTGCCGTTATCGGCGAAGAATTCGGCTTTTTAGGGATGCTGGTTTTGGTGTTCTGCTACGGCTGGCTGGTTTGGCGCGCGTTTTCCATCGGCAAACAGGCGCGTGATTCGGGCTTGATGTTCAGCGCGTACATCGCCAACGGCATCGGTATTTGGATTGGTATTCAAAGTTTCTTCAATATCGGTGTAAACATCGGTATCCTGCCCACTAAAGGCCTGACTTTGCCGTTTATGTCTTACGGCGGTTCGGCTGTCTTTATCATGCTGGTGTGCGTTACTTTGTTATTGCGCATTGATTATGAAAACCGCCAAAAAATGCGCGGTTATTCGGTGGAGTAAAACCATGAGCGGTAAAACTTTTATGCTGATGGCCGGCGGTACGGGCGGTCATATTTTCCCTGCATTGGCGGTTGCCGAGTCGCTGCAAAAGCGCGGCCATCATGTGATTTGGCTGGGCAGTCAGGATTCGATGGAAGAGCGCATCGTGCCGCAATACGGCATACGCTTGGAAACGCTGGCCATTAAAGGCATCCGCGGCAACGGCATCAAGCGTAAGCTGATGTTGCCGTTTACGCTGTACAAAACCGTCCGCGCGGCGCAGCAGATTATTAAGAAACACCGTGTCGAGTGTGTTATCGGTTTTGGCGGTTTCGTTACTTTCCCCGGCGGCGTGGCGGCAAAAATTTCCAGGGTGCCGATTGTGATTCACGAGCAAAACGCCGTAGCCGGTTTATCCAACCGCCAACTGTCGCGTTGGGCAAAACGTGTTCTGTATGCTTTCCCCAAAGCCTTTCAACATGAAGGCGGATTGGTGGGTAATCCTGTCCGTGCCGATATTGCGGCATTGCCTGTTCCTGAAGAACGCTTTGAAAACCGTCAAGGCCGTCTGAAAGTTTTGGTGATGGGCGGCAGTTTGGGTGCGGATGTGTTGAATAAAACCGTCCCGCAAGCTTTGGCATTGTTGCCGGAAGCAGCCCGTCCGCAAATGTATCATCAGTCCGGACGCAATAAATTGGGCAACCTGCAGGCGGATTACGATGCGTTGGGTGTGCAAGCCGAGTGCGTCGAATTTATTACCGATATGGTGTCTGCCTACCGTGATGCCGATTTGGTAATTTGCCGTGCCGGCGCACTGACGATTGCCGAGCTGACGGCTGCCGGTTTGGGTGCGTTGCTGGTGCCGTATCCGCACGCGGTGGACGACCACCAAACAGCCAATGCGCGTTTTATGGTGCAGGCCGAAGCCGGTTTGCTGCTGCCACAAACTCAACTGACGGCAGAAAAACTGGCCGAAATCCTCGGCGGCCTGAATCGCGAAAAATGCCTGAAATGGGCGAAAAATGCCCGTACGCTGGCGTTGCCGCACAGTGCGGACGATGTGGCGGAAATTGCCATATCCTGTACCGAATAAGCAGGCAGACTTTGTTCAAGGCCGTCTGAAAAGTTGATTAACGGCGTTTCAGACGGCCTTTATTGCTTTTGTTAAAATTCCTTTACAATAAAAGCATAGCGCAGAAGCGGATAGCCCTTTAAAATAACGCCTTTACGCACTAAAAACCAACCGGAACGCAACATTATGATGAAAAATCGAGTGACCAACATCCATTTTGTCGGAATCGGCGGCGTCGGCATGAGCGGTATTGCCGAAGTTTTACACAATTTGGGCTTTAAAGTTTCCGGTTCGGATCAGGCGCGTAATGCCGTTACCGAGCATTTGAGCGCTCTCGGCATCCAAGTTTATCCCGGTCATACTGCCGAACACGTCAATGGCGCCGACGTGGTTGTTACCTCTACCGCCGTCAAAAAAGACAATCCCGAAGTCGTTGCTGCGTTGGAACAGCAGATTCCCGTGATTCCGCGTGCACTGATGTTGGCAGAATTGATGCGCTTCCGCGATGGTATCGCCATTGCCGGTACGCACGGTAAAACTACAACAACCAGTCTGACTGCTTCTATTCTCGGCGCGGCAGGTCTCGACCCCACTTTCGTTATCGGCGGCAAACTCAATGCCGCAGGTACCAACGCCCGTTTGGGCAAAGGCGAATACATTGTTGCTGAAGCCGACGAATCCGATGCTTCTTTTCTGTATCTGACGCCGATTATGTCCGTCGTAACCAATATCGACGAAGACCATATGGATACTTACGGCCACAGCGTTGAGAAACTGCATCAGGCGTTTGTGGACTTCATCCACCGTATGCCGTTCTACGGCAAAGCCTTTTTGTGTATTGACAGCGAACACGTCCGCGCGATTTTGCCGAAAATCAGCAAACCTTACGCCACTTACGGCTTGGACGATACTGCCGATATCTACGCGACCGATATTGAAAACGTCGGTGCACAAATGAAATTTACCGTTCATGTTCAAATGAAAGGACATGAGCAAGAGCCGTTTGAAGTTGTTTTAAATATGCCCGGCCGCCACAACGTCCTCAATGCTTTGGCGGCTATCGGCGTTGCGCTGGAAGTTGGCGCATCGGTTGAAGCCATTCAAAAAGGCTTGCTCGGCTTTGAAGGTGTCGGCCGCCGTTTCCAAAAATATGGCGACATCAAATTGCCAAACGGCGGAACCGCGCTGCTGGTGGACGATTATGGTCACCATCCTGTCGAAATGGCGGCAACTCTGGCCGCCGCACGTGGCGCATACCCTGAAAAACGCTTGGTCTTGGCTTTCCAACCGCACCGCTATACCCGCACGCGCGATTTATTTGAAGACTTTACCAAAGTCCTCAATACTGTCGATGCGCTGGTGTTGACCGAAGTTTATGCCGCAGGCGAAGAGCCGATTGCTGCAGCCGATTCCCGCGCCTTGGCACGCGCCATCCGCGTATTGGGCAAACTTGAGCCGATTTACTGCGAAAATGTTGCCGACCTGCCGCAAATGTTGCTGGATGTTTTGCAGGACGGCGATGTCGTACTGAATATGGGTGCCGGCAGCATCAACCGCGTTCCGTCTGCATTGGTGGAATTGTCGAAACAATCATAATAAACAGGCATATTTGCCTTTGAGGGCACATAGGTCGTCTGAACAATATTTCAGACGGCCTGTATCAGTATTTAAGAAAGTAGAAATTATGCAGAATTTTGGCAAAGTGGCCGTGTTGATGGGCGGCTTCTCCAGCGAGCGCGAAGTTTCTCTGGACAGCGGCGCCGCTATTTTGGCCGCCTTGAAAAGCAAAGGCGTCGATGCCCATGCGTTCGACCCCAAAGAAACCCCGTTGTCTGAATTGAAAACCCAAGGGTTTCAGACGGCCTTCAATATTTTGCACGGCACTTTCGGCGAAGACGGCGCGATTCAAGGCGCGTTGGAACTGATGGGTATTCCTTATACCGGCAGCGGTGTGGCCGCTTCCGCGCTGGGTATGGACAAATACCGCTGCAAACTGATTTGGCAGGCCGTGGGTTTGCCTGTTCCTGAGTTTGCCATATTGCATGACGACAGCGACTTTGATGCCGTTGAAGAAAAATTGGGCCTGCCGATGTTTGTGAAACCCGCCGCGGAAGGCAGCAGCGTCGGTGTGGTAAAAGTCAAAGAAAAAGGTCGTCTGAAAAGCGTTTACGAAGAATTGAAACATTTGCAGGGCGAAATTATTGCCGAACGCTTTATTGGCGGCGGCGAGTATTCTTGCCCGGTATTGAACGGCAAAGGCCTGCCGAGCATTCATATTATTCCGGCTACCGAGTTTTACGATTACGAAGCCAAATACAACCGCGACGATACGGTTTATCAATGCCCGTCGGAAGATTTGAGCGAGGATGAGGAAAACCTGATGTGCGAACTGGCCGTACGTGGCGCGCAGGCGATTGGTGCGGACGGCTGTTCGCGCGTGGACTTCCTGAAAGATACGGACGGTAAGCTGTATCTTTTGGAAATCAATACATTGCCCGGTATGACCAGCCATAGTTTGGTGCCAAAATCTGCAGCCCATACCGGCGTAGATTTTGCTGATTTATGTATTGAGATTTTGAAGACCGCTCATGTGGGATGATGCAGGCGCACTGGGTCGGCTGACCCGCCGGCTATTGTTGCTGATGGCCTTTCTGCTGATAGGTTCGGGCATAGCTTGGCTTTACAATTCCAAATATTTCCCTGTGAAACAGATTGCCATTCAGGGCAAGCTGAAATATGCTTCCGGCAAAGAATTGCAAACTGTTGCACGAGAGCATATCAGGGGTAATATGTTCCGCGCCGATATTGATGCGGCGCAGGCCGCTTTTCAGGAGTTGCCTTGGATTGACTCGGCAATGGTGCGCCGACGTTTTCCGGAAACCGTGGAAATTATCCTGACCGAGCGCGTGCCGGTTGCACACTGGCGCGCTGGCGGCTTGGTGGACAGTAAGGGTAATGTGTTTGCCGCAAGCCTGAAACAGGATCTGCCTATATTTGAAGGGCAGCAGGGGACAGGCAAAGACATGGTCAAACATTATGCGGACTTTTCCGGTATTTTGAGTCCGTTGAAACTGACCATCAAAGAATTGATCTACACGCCGCGTTCGGCATGGCTGCTTGTATTGGACAACGGCATTACCGTACGCTTGGGGCGTGAAAATGAAATCAAACGTTTGCAGCAGTTTGCCCAGATTTGGCCGTCGCTGCTGCGTAAAAAACAAAGTCGTATCGAGTATGTCGATATGCGTTATAAGGATGGTTTTTCAGTCCGTTACAGGCCGTCTGAAAACCCTTCCGACAGTGAATAGCCGATTAGACGTGAAGCAATCTTGTTTCAAAAATAATCAAACCGTCAGTCAGACAACATAGCGAACGAGCAATTATGGAACAACAACAAAATAAATATATCAGTGCCTTAGACATTGGTACGTCCAAGGTCATCGCCTTAATCGGCGAGATTCGGGAAGATAATGAAATCCACATTGTCGGCTTGGGCCAAAGTCCTTCACGCGGCCTGCGTGCAGGTATGGTGACCAATATCGACGCTACCGCGCAAGCCATTCGTCAGGCGGTAGAAGATGCCGAATTGATGGCAGATACCAAAATTTCCCACGTTGTCACCGGTATTGCCGGTAACCATATCCGCAGCCTGAATTCACAAGGCGTGGTCAAAATTAAAGATGGCGAAGTATCGCAAGCCGACATCGATCGTGCCATCGAAACAGCCAAAGCCATCAATATTCCGCCTGATCACAATATCTTACATACCGTGGTTCAAGAGTACATCATCGACAACCAACCCGGTGTGAAAGAGCCTATCGGCATGAGCGGCGTGCGTTTGGATACCCGCGTGCACATCATTACCGGTGCGAACACTGCTTTGCAAAATATCCAAAAATGTATCCAACGCTGCGGCCTGCAAATGGATCAAATCATGCTTCAGCCTTTGGCGAGCGGTCACGCCGTTTTGACTGAAGACGAAAAAGATTTGGGCGTGTGCGTCATCGATATCGGCGGCGGTACGACCGATATCGCGGTTTATACCAATGGCGCCATCCGCCATACCGCGGTTATTCCCGTTGCCGGCGATTTGATTACCAAAGACTTGGCGCAAGCCCTGCGTACGCCGCACAGTGCAGCCGAGTACATCAAAATCCATTACGGCGCCGCTATTCCGACTATGGACGGCTTGGATGAAATGATTGAAGTTCCTAGTGTTGGTGACCGTCAATCACGTCAAATTTCACGCCGTGTATTGGCTGAAATCATCGGTCCGCGCGTAGAAGAGATTTTGGAATTGACGCTGAACGAATTGCGCCGTTCCGGCTTCCCTGAAGAAGTGCTGACTTCCGGTATCGTTTTGACCGGCGGTGCTTCTATGTTGACCGGTATTGTTGAGTTGGCGGAAGAAGTCTTTAATTTGCCGGCACGTATCGGGGTTCCACAAGAAATGGGCGGCGTATCCGAGCGTATCCGCAATCCACGCTATTCAACAGCAATCGGCCTGCTTCAGACGGCCTATGCTGCCGAAGAGGGGGAGCAAACCAGCCGAACCGGTGCAATTGCCCTGAATGATTCAGGCAAAAAAATGGGTCTGTGGGAAAAAATCCAAAGATTCTTCAGAGACAATTTCTGATAAAAGCGTTCAGGGCAGACGGTGTAGCAACCGTTTGTCCTGAATATTTAAGTAGAATTAAACGGTTTTAAATAATTGCCAAGTGAATAATTTAAAACTTGTATATTTTCTGTTAAAAATTGTAGTAAAAATATAACGCCGACAGTCGGATGATAAGAAGATTTTTGCCAGTATCAGGATACTTCTTATATAATACGGATAATAAGTTATTTTTGAACCGTCCTTATAAAGCGGGGCGCGGAGGATTATTGAATGGAATTTGTTTACGACGTAGCAGAATCAGCAACAAGCCCTGCTGTTATTAAAGTTATCGGTTTGGGTGGCGGCGGCTGTAATGCCATCAACAACATGGTTGCCAACACTATTCATGGTGTTGAGTTCATCAGTGCCAATACCGATGCGCAATCATTGGCTAAAAACAATGCGGCTAAACGCATTCAATTGGGTACAAACCTGACTCGCGGTTTGGGTGCCGGCGCAAATCCTGAAATCGGCCGCGCCGCAGCCCAAGAAGATCGCGAAGCCATTGAAGATGCCATCCGCGGTGCAAACATGCTGTTCATCACTACCGGTATGGGTGGCGGTACAGGTACCGGTTCTGCTCCTGTTGTGGCTGAAATCGCTAAAGAAATGGGTATTCTGACCGTTGCGGTTGTAACCCGTCCGTTTGCTTACGAAGGCAAACGCGTACACATCGCTCAAGCAGGTTTGGATCAACTCAAAGAGCGCGTTGACTCCCTGATTATTATCCCAAACGACAAATTGATGACTGCCTTGGGCGAAGATGTGACCATGCGTGAGGCTTTCCGTGCGGCCGACAATGTACTGCGTGACGCGGTTGCCGGTATTTCCGAAGTAGTGACTTGCCCGAGCGACATGATCAACTTGGACTTCGCCGACGTGAAAACCGTGATGAGCAATCGCGGCATCGCCATGATGGGTTCAGGTTTTGCGCAAGGTATCGACCGTGCCCGTTTGGCTACCGATCAAGCTATCTCCAGCCCACTCTTGGATAATGTTACTTTGGATGGCGCACGCGGTGTATTGGTAAACATTACCACTGCTCCTGGCTGCCTGAAAATGTCTGAGTTCAACGAGATTATGCGCATCGTCAACCAAAATGCACACCCTGAAGTGGAATGCAAATTTGGTGCTGCCGAAGATGAGAGCATGAGCGAAGACGCTATCCGTATTACCATTATTGCTACCGGCTTGAAAGAAAACGGTACTGACAACCAACTGCGTGCTGCTGCCCGTACCCAACAATTGGTACGCGGTGCGGAAGAAGCGCCTCAAGCTCAAAGCCAAAGCAGTGCTGAAAGCCTGGTTCGTACCAACCGCAATATCCGTTCTATGAATCTGACTGCGGCTGATTTCAGCAACCAGTCTGTACTGGATGACTTTGAAATTCCGGCAATCTTGCGCCGTCAGCAACACACTCTTGAGAAATAATCAGGATAAAGTATGAAAAGATCTGCCTTTAAGGCAGGTCTTTTTTATTAGTAAAATATACTTAAGGCCGTCTGAAAATTTTCAGACGGCCTTAAGTTCAAATAAAGCAAATAACAAACTTACCCTTTATTGAGAATTTGCTTGTTTTCACCCTCACGACGCAACTCTTTGGGCAAGACAAATACAATGCTTTCTTCTGCACCGTCACCTTCACGTATGGTTTCATGTCCCCAATCTTGAATGGTTTGTAAGACTTCTCGAACCAAGACTTCGGGAGCGGATGCGCCGGCAGTAACACCGACCTTGGTTTTGTTTTCAAACCATTCTTTTTTCAGATAGGAAGCATTATCGACCATATAGGCATCAACTCCGCGCAATGCGGCTACTTCACGCAAGCGGTTGCTGTTGGAAGAATTGGGCGAGCCGACGACAATCACGAGATCGCATTCTTCCGCCAATTCTTTAACAGCGGTTTGGCGGTTGGTTGTGGCGTAGCAGATGTCTTCTTTGTGCGGATTGCGGATATTGGGGAAGCGTTGATTCAAAGCTGCAATGATGTCTTTGGTTTCGTCCACCGATAAAGTGGTTTGGCTGACGTAGGCAAGTTTGTCAGGATTTTTGACGTTCAGTCCGGCTACATCGTCCACTGTCTCAACCAAAAACATTTTACCCGGAGGCAATTGTCCCATCGTTCCTTCTACTTCGACGTGGCCTTTGTGGCCGATCATGATGATTTCGTAATCTTGGGTATCGAGACGGGCTACTTCTTTGTGGACTTTGGTTACCAAAGGGCAGGTGGCATCAAAAACGCGGAAACCGCGTTGTGCTGCTTCTTCCTGTACGGCTTTGGATACGCCGTGAGCCGAGTAAATCAGCGTGGCCCCCTTGGGTACATCCGCCAAATCATCGACAAATACGGCACCTTTTGCCCGCAGATTGTCCACGACGAATTTGTTGTGAACGACCTCATGGCGGACGTAAATAGGCGCGCCGAATTCTTCGAGTGCACGTTCAACAATGCTGATGGCGCGGTCAACGCCGGCACAAAAGCCACGGGGATTGGCAAGGATAATGGTTTTTTGAGTCATGTGTGTTCCGTTTTCAGACGGCCTTTGTGTCGTTTGAAGATGTTTTTTTGTGCAGCAAACCATCTAATACCAAGCAAACCGCGCCAACGCAGATAAAGCTGTCGGCAATGTTAAATGCGGGATAGAACCAGTTTTGCCAATAGAAAAGCAGAAAATCGACAACGTGGCCGTGAATCAGACGGTCAACCACATTGCCAATTGCGCCGCCGATAATCATGGCTGCCCCCAGTTTGCCCCAGCGTCCAAACTCATCGCGCCAGATGGCACGGGCCAAATACAGGCTGATGACGACGGCCAGACCTAAAAAGAAGAATTTTTGCCAGCCGCCTTGGTCGGCCAAAAAGCTGAATGCCGCGCCTGGATTATAGGCAAGCGTCAGGTCAAAAAAATCTGGAATGATATTGAGGCGTTCGCCTTCGGTAAAGTGTTTCAAGATTTCCCATTTGCTCAGTTGGTCAAGAATGATGGCAACGAGGGAAAGTAAGAAAAAGGGTGTTTTTGCAGAAGAGGATGAACTCATGTTTTCAGACGGTTTATGTAATAAAGGGCTTATTTTACCTGAAAGCGGGCTGGAAGTGTTTGCGATGGCAGCGACGTTAAGGCCGTCTGAAAATAGAAACGCCGCCACTTGAATGTATCAAAGGGCAGCGTGGTAAGCATGTGCGGGCTTATTGGTTTTTAAGCAATGGGAAGCCCAGTTTCTCGCGGCTTTCAACGAATTTTTGTGCAACGATACGGCTCAGTGCACGAATGCGGCCGATGTAGGTTGCGCGTTCGGTAACGGAAATGGCACCGCGTGCATCCAAGAGGTTGAATGTATGACCGGCTTTGAGTACAAGCTCGTAAGCGGGCAGGGCAAGACTGGTGTCTTCAACTGCAAGCAGGCGTTTGGCTTGTTCTTCGTAGTCGTTGAATTGGCGCAAGAGCCAATCGGCATCGCTGTATTCGAAGTTGTAGGTGGATTGTTCAACTTCGTTTTGATGATAAACGTCGCCGTAAGTGACGATGTTGCCATCAAGGGTTTTTGCCCAAACGAGGTCGTACACATTTTCCACGCCTTGCAGATACATGGCGAGACGCTCGATACCGTAGGTGATTTCCCCAAGTACGGGGGAGCAGTCGATACCGCCGACTTGTTGGAAGTAGGTGAATTGGGTTACTTCCATGCCGTTGAGCCAAACTTCCCAACCCAAACCCCAAGCGCCGAGAGTAGGGTTTTCCCAGTCGTCTTCGACAAAGCGGATGTCGTGTACTTTAGGGTCGATACCCAATTCGCGCAGGGAATCGAGGTAGAGGTCTTGAATATTGGCGGGAGCTGGTTTAAGCGCAACTTGGAATTGATAGTAGTGTTGCAGGCGGTTGGGGTTGTCGCCATAGCGGCCGTCTTTGGGGCGGCGGCTGGGTTGAACGTAAGCGGCAAACCAAGGCTCCGGGCCTAAGGCGCGCAGACAGGTGGCTGGATGGGAAGTACCGGCACCGACTTCCATATCGAAAGGTTGGATAACGGTGCAGCCTTTGTCTGCCCAGTAGTTTTGTAATTTGAAAATAATTTGTTGGAAGGTGAGCATGGTGGATGGAATAGGTTGGAATAAAGAGGGTATTTTACTGTTTTGAGCCTGTTTTGGATAGGCTGAAGGAAGCGGCGTAGGTTATTTGCCGTCCAACAGGTCTGAAAAAAGGTCGTCTTCTGAAGAAACGGTGTATTTTTCTTGCGCCCATTCGCCTAAATCAATGAGTTTACACCGTTTGCTGCAGAAAGGGCGGTAGGGGCTGTCGGTATTCCAAACGACTTCTTTGTGGCAGGTCGGACATTTTACAACAGGAGCGGTCATGCAGTTTCTTTCAGTGATTGTGCAATGGATTGATAGTATTGATGCAGGCGGGCAACCTTGATTTTTGCTTCTTCCAAGCTATGGGTATTGTCCAATACATCGTCGGCATGAAGTAGTCTGTCAGATCGAGAAGCTTGGGTGGCCATGATTTGACGCGTTTGTTCTTCTGAAAAACCATTGCGTTGGTGTACGCGTTCGATTTGGACGGATTCTGGAACATCTATAACTAAAATGCGGTCGGTCTCCGCTTTAAATGCCGGATTCTCAATTAAAAGCGGGACATCGACAATGCCGTAGGCAGAGGAAGCAAGCTTTTGTTTCTGCTGTTGGATTTTGTTTAAGATTAATGGCAGAAGCAGCTTTTCCAGTTGTTTTTTAGATTGAGGCCGTCTGAAAACCTCTTCCCGTAAAGCCGTACGATTCAGACGGCCTTCATGATCAAAAACCTCATCGCCGAAAAGCTGGCGGATGGCTGGAAGCGCTTCGCCGTTTTCAGCGGTCAGTGAGCGGCTGATGGCATCGGCATCGATAATGGGTACGCTAAGTTCGGCAAACATTTGGGCGATAGATGATTTGCCGCTGCCGATACCGCCGGTCAAGCCTATCCATAATGTCATTATCGGAATCCTGATTGTACGAGCCACCATTGTACCAGTTGGGTAATAGGTGCATTGGCAACCAAAATAATCCATCCTGCCACAGCAAGGCTGGGACCAAAAGCAAAATATTGACCTTTACCGACGCGGGCAATGAGTGCGCACACCAGTCCGACCAAGGCAGCCATGAAGATTAGAACAGGCAAGATACCTACGCCCAGCCATGCCCCAAGCGCGGCCAAAAGTTTGAAGTCGCCATTGCCCATGCCGATTTTACCGGTCAGAAGTTTATAGACGGCGCATAAAGTATAAAGGCTCATATAGCCTGCGATTGCACCCCAAACGGCTGAATGCAGGGGCACGAATGTATCGTTCAGATTAAACAGCAGGCCGATCCAAATTAGGGGCTGAGTCAGGCTGTCGGGCAAATATTGCGTATCGGCATCGATAAAGGTCAGCGCAATCAATATGGCAGTCAGAATCAATCCGCCAATAGTTGCCCATGACCAGCCGTATTGCCACGCAACAATACCGAATAAGACACCTGTCAGCAGCTCAATCAACGGATAGCGTATGCTGATATGGGTTTTGCAGGTGTGGCATTTTCCACCTAGGAAAACATAGCTGAGGATGGGTATATTTTGCCAAATTCTGATCGGACTTTTGCATTTTGGGCAGTGTGAGTCTGGTTTACGCAGATTAAATGGCTGTTTTTCTTCGTCTGTCAGCTCGATGCCCAAATGCTCTTTGGAAAATTGTGTCCATTCACGCTCCATCATTATCGGCATGCGATAAATGACGACGTTCAGAAAGCTACCAATCAGTAATCCTAAAATAACAGCTAAAGGAATGGCGAATGGTGAAAGAACGGAGAGGGCGTCGATGGCAGAGTAAATACTATCAAGCATATCAACCTACGACATTACCCAAGTTAAACAGCGGCAGATACATGGCAATCAGCAAAATACCGATGAGCGAACCCAATACCACCATGATGATAGGCTCCATCAAGTGAGACAATCGGGTGACGGAGTTGTCTACTTCATCTTCGTAGAATTCGGCTGCTTTGTTCAGCATATCATCCAAAGAGCCTGACTCTTCGCCGATGGCCGCCATTTGGATCACCATGTTGGGGAACATATCTGTACTTTGCATACTGGATGTCAGCGACAGACCTTGGGTTACCTTGGCGCGGATGTCTTGAGTGGCTTCTTCATAGAGAATATTGCCGGATGCGCCTGCAACTGAATCTAATACTTCCACCAAAGGAACGCCGGCTGCGAAGAGGGTAGAAGTCGTACGCGCCCAACGGGCAATGGTCGCTTTTCGGACGATGGCGCCAAAAACAGGCAGCCTCAAAATCAAAGCATCGATTCGTTTTTGGAAGGTGGGCGATTTCTCATGGAGTTTGTACAGGCCGAAGGCGGAAGCAATCAAAAGGATGATCATAATCCAGCCGTAATCGACGAATAAATCGGACAAGTTCATGACGAGTTGGGTAAGGCCTGGCAGCTCTGCACCCATATTGGCATAAACTTCTTTAAAGGCTGGCAGCACAAACATCATCATGATGAAGATAAGCGCAATGGCCACCACGATAATGGCAATCGGGTAGGTCAGCGCGGTTTTAACCTTTTTCTTAATGGCTTGGGTTTTTTCTTTATAAACAGCCAGTTTGTCCAATAGGCTTTCTAATACGCCGCCGGACTCGCCTGCGCTGACCAGGTTGCAATAGAAACGGTCGAAATATTTTGGATATTTGGAGAACGATTTGCCTAATGCGCTACCTTGTTCGACATCGGAGCGAACCTGCATCAGCATTTCGGTCATGCTCGGATTGGAGTGGCCGCGCGCAACGATTTCAAAAGCCTGCATCAGCGGTAAGCCTGCCTTCATCATCGTTGCCAGTTGGCGGGTGAACACTGTAATGTCTTCTTGGGTAATACGGCGTTTGCGTGCGGTTTTAACTTTGCTGATACGCAAAGGGCGAATGCCTCTGCGCTGGAGTTTTTTGCGCGCCTCTTCTTCATCTTTGGCAACTACTTCACCACGGACAAGACGTTCGGTCTCGATGTTTTTTCCTTCAAATGTAAAACGCTTACCTTTGCTTCTTGAACCGAACAGACTTCTTTTTTGCTCTGCTTGAGCCATGAGTTATCCCTTGTTAGTAAGAAATAAAGCGGACTGTTTCCCCGTGCCGCTTTATTGTAATTTTCGAAAATATGGCAGTTTAGTCATTGGTATGAGCAGTTACTTCTTCCAACGAAGTCAGGCCCTGCATGACTTTCATGAGGCCGGCACGACGCAGGTCTACCATGCCTTCCTGATAGGCCATGTTCATGATATCAACTTCCGTACCGTTGTTCATAATGACTTTTTGCATTTCATCGCTGACCGGCATGACTTCATAAATACCGACGCGGCCTTTAAAGCCTTTGCCGCGGCAGCTGTCGCAACCAACCGGGCGGTAGAGCTTCCAATCTTGAGCCAAGTCCGCATCGGTAAAGCCGGCTTTTTTCAATGCCGGAACCGGCGGGCGCTCCACTTCGCGTTTGCAGCTTGGACACAGTCTGCGCAACAGCCTTTGCGCCATAATCAGGCTGACCGAGCTGGCGATGTTGAAAGGCGCGACACCCATGTTCAAAAGGCGGGACAGCGTGGCCGGTGCATTATTGGTATGCAGGGTAGAGAAAACCATGTGGCCTGTTTGGGCGGCTTTAATGGCGATGTCGGCGGTTTCCAAGTCACGGATCTCACCGACCATAATAATATCAGGATCTTGACGCAAGAAGGATCGGAGTGCGGTGGCAAACGTCAGGCCTTGTTTTTCATTGACGTTGACTTGGTTGACGCCCGGCAGGTTAATCTCGGCCGGATCCTCTGCCGTTGAAATGTTCACATCTTCCGTATTCAAAATGCTCAGGCAGGTATAGAGCGAAACGGTTTTACCCGAGCCTGTCGGGCCGGTAACCAATACCATGCCGTAAGGGCGGTTGATGGCCTCAAGCAGCATTTCTTTTTGGAAAGGCTCTAAACCGAGCTGGTCGATATTGAGCGATGTACCATCGGAATTTAGGATACGCATCACCACTTTTTCGCCAAACAACGTTGGCAAAGTGCTGACACGGAAGTCAATCGGACGGCCGTGTTTGTGGAAGGCAATTTGAATTCTGCCGTCTTGCGGAATACGTTTTTCAGAAATATCCAAACGTGCCATCACTTTGATGCGCGATGCTAACTGACCGCGCACGGCGACAGGCGGCTGTACAACTTCTCGCAACTGTCCGTCCACGCGGAAACGGACGCGCGCCATTTGCTCGTAGAATTCAAAGTGGATGTCCGATGCGCCTGCGTTTAGGGCATCGGATAAGGTTTTGTGGATGAAGCGGGGGATAGGGCCGTCTTCAGCCTCTTCATTATCGATATAAAGCGACTGAGATTGCTGCGTTGCTTCATGTTCTTCGTTGATTTCTTTCAGAATAGTGGTCGAACGCTGACCCAACCATTCCAGCAAGGAGCTGAGTTGGTCATCGGGAACTACCACCAAATCAACACTTAAACCTGAAGAAAAAGCGATTTTTTGGAAGTTTTGGATTTGAGTCGGATCGGATACGGCGAAATAAACCTTGCGTCCGCGTTTGAAAATCGGAACGCAACGGTTTTGCACCATTTGCTCTTCCGTCAGAATATCACCGACCACATTGTTACGCGGATAGTAGTGTAAATCCAAAAGGGGATAGCTGAAAACGCGCGCAACCAATTCGCCCAAGGCTTTAGGGGAGATGATGCCGTCTGAAAACAGGTTGGGCAGGATTTCTTTGCCCGATTGTAAAAGGCTGTTGTAATGTTCCGCTTGTTGATTTGAGATGGTTTGGCTTTGAACCAAAACACGCAATAATCCGACACTCATTTTATTTTCCGTTTCTTGTGCAGTTTTCCCTTTAATTTAGAGGAAAGCCGTATTATTTTATCATTATTATGATTAAAGCATATGTTTAATTATGCAAATCTGCTTAAGTTGCAAAGACATGCTTCTGCTTTAATTGTATTTTTCTTTCAGACGGCCATTATAAAGCAAGGAGAATAGGCGTTAAACTCAATATTTTAGGATGATGATGAAAAAACAACAATTTTGTCATATGAATCCAATCAATAACGAAATTATATTTCATGTTGCTATCGCTTGTCGGGAGACGGCAGAAAAGGTTGTTTTGATGGACAGACGGTTGGAATTTGAAATATGAAAAGGCCGTCTGAAACTGAGTAATCAGGTTTCAGACGGCCTTTTAGCTATTTAAATCCGATAGGATTGATTAGGCTTTGTTTTTCAGACGGCCATGCAATTCCTGTACGCTGTACACGTCCAAGTGTTCGCGGCTTTTTGCGCCTTCGCTCATGGCTTCGCCGCCGGCGATGGTGGTGTATTGCGGTACGCGTTGGGTGAGGGAGGTGCGGCGGATGCTGTGGCTGTCGGTCACAGATTGTACTGTGCTGCCGACGGTGTTGACCACCAGTGCGATTTCGCCGTTTTTAATGGCGTCCACGATGTGTGGGCGGCCTTCCTGCACTTTGTTGACCGCTTGCACGATGATGCCGTGTTCTTTCAAGTATTCGGCGGTACCGCGTGTGGCGCAGACACCGTAGCCGAGTGCTTGGAAGTTTTGTGCGGTTTTGACGATGAGCGGTTTGTCTTCGTCGCGTACGGCAAGGAAGATTTTGCCGGTTGTGCTCAAGCGTTCGCCTGCGCCGAGTTGGGCTTTGAAGTAGGCTTCGCCGAAGCTTGCGCCTACGCCCATGACTTCGCCGGTAGAGCGCATTTCAGGGCCAAGAATGGTGTCCACACCCGGGAATTTGATGAATGGGAACACGGCTTCTTTAACGGCGTAGAAGTCTGGAATGACTTCTTTTTCTACGCCTTGCTCTTTCAGCGAAATGCCTGCCATCACGCGTGCACCAACTTTGGCAAGCGGTACGCCGGTGGCTTTGGATACGAATGGTACGGTACGGCTGGCGCGTGGGTTTACTTCCAGTACGAAGACCACGCCGTCTTGTACGGCAAACTGTACGTTCATCAAGCCGACCACGCCCAGTGCGTATGCCATGGCTTTGGTTTGGCGGCGGATTTCGTCTTGAATCTCTTCGCTCAAAGAGTATGGAGGCAATGAACAGCCGGAGTCGCCGGAGTGGATACCTGCTTGTTCGACGTGTTGCATGATGCCGCCGATCACGACGTCTTGGCCGTCTGAAACGCAGTCTACGTCCACTTCGATGGCGTTGTTCAAGAAGAAGTCGAGCAATACGGGGCTGTCTTCGGAAACTTGTACGGCTTCGCGCATGTATTTTTGCAACTCTTCGGCAGAGTGAACAATCTGCATGGCTCGGCCACCGAGTACGTAAGAAGGACGGACAACCAACGGATAACCGATTTCTTCGGCTTTAACGAGGGCTTCTTCTTCGTTGTGGGCGATGCGGTTAGGCGGTTGACGCAGGCCTAAGTCGTTCAACACTTTTTGGAAGCGTTCGCGGTCTTCGGCGGCGTCGATGCTGTCGGCGGACGTGCCGATGATGTTCACGCCGTTTTCAACTAATGCGTTGGCGAGTTTGAGCGGGGTTTGGCCGCCGTAATGCACAATCACGCCCCATGGGTTTTCGGTGCGGACGATTTCCAATACGTCTTCCAAGGTCAGCGGCTCGAAGTACAGGCGGTCGCTGGTGTCGAAGTCGGTGGATACGGTTTCCGGGTTACAGTTGACCATGATAGTTTCAAAACCGGATTCGCGCAGGGCGAGTGCGGCATGAACGCAGCAGTAGTCAAATTCGATACCTTGGCCGATACGGTTTGGACCACCGCCGAGGATCATCACTTTTTTACGGTCGGAAGGACGGGATTCGCATTCTTCTTCGTAAGTGGAGTAGAGGTAGGCGGTTTCGGTGGCAAACTCGGCGGCGCAGGTATCGACGCGTTTATAGACAGGATGCAAGTTCAGCGCGTAGCGGTGTTCGCGGACTTCTTTTTCGCTTACGTTCAACAATTGTGCCAAACGTTTGTCAGAGAAGCCTTTGCGTTTCAGACGGCGTAAAGCGGCGTAATCTAAGTCTTGCAACTGGCCGTCTGAAACCGATTTTTCTTCTTTTACCAAGTCTTCGATTTGCGCCAAGAACCAAGGGTCGATGGCACAGATTTCGTGGATTTCTTCCAGCGTGAAGCCCGCGCGGAACGCGTCTGCCACAAACAGCATACGTTCAGGGCCAGGGTTGGCCAGTTCGCGGCGGATTTCCGCTTTGTCTTCGCTGCGAGGGTTGAAGCCGCACAAGCCGGTTTCCAAACCGCGCAGGGCTTTTTGGAAGCTTTCTTGAATGGTACGGCCCATCGCCATTACTTCGCCCACCGATTTCATCTGCGTGGTCAGGCGGTCGTCTGCAGCGGGGAATTTTTCAAACGCAAAACGCGGGATTTTGGTCACGACATAGTCGATAGAAGGCTCGAACGAAGCTGGGGTGCGGCCGCCGGTAATGTCGTTGCGCAACTCGTCCAGCGTAAAACCGACAGCCAGTTTCGCCGCCACCTTCGCAATCGGGAAGCCGGTTGCTTTAGATGCCAACGCGGAAGAACGGCTTACGCGCGGGTTCATCTCAATGACAATCATCTCGCCGTTTTCAGGGTTTACTGCAAACTGAACGTTTGAGCCGCCGGTATCCACGCCGATTTCGCACAATACTGCCAACGAAGCATTACGCATGATTTGGTATTCTTTGTCGGTCAATGTTTGTGCAGGTGCAACAGTGATGGAGTCGCCGGTATGCACGCCCATCGGGTCGAAGTTTTCAATCGAGCAAATGATGATGCAGTTGTCGTTTTTATCGCGTACAACTTCCATTTCGTACTCTTTCCAGCCGAGAACGGATTGCTCAATCAGCAACTCATGAGTAGGCGATGCATCAAAACCGCGTTCGCAAATCGCCAAAAACTCGTCTTTGTTGTAGGCAATGCCGCCGCCCGAACCGCCCATGGTGAAAGAAGGGCGAATCAGAGTAGGGAAGCCGACCTGTTCTTGCGCTGCCAAAGCCTCGTTCATGGTGTGGCAGACAAAAGATTTCGGGCAAGACAAACCGATTTTTTCCATCGCTTCTTTAAAGCGGCCGCGGTCTTCCGCCTTGTCAATCGCGTCTTCGGTTGCACCGATTAATTCAACATTGTATTTCGCCAACACGCCGTTGCGCGCCAAATCCAGCGCACAGTTCAGCGCAGTCTGACCGCCCATCGTGGGCAGAATCGCATCAGGACGCTCTTTGGCGATAATCTTCTCCACCGTCTGCCACATAATCGGCTCGATGTAGGTAACATCCGCCATTTCAGGGTCGGTCATGATGGTGGCGGGGTTGGAATTCACCAGAATGACTTTATAGCCTTCTTCACGCAAGGCTTTGCAGGCCTGTGCGCCCGAATAGTCAAATTCGCAGGCCTGACCGATAACGATAGGGCCGGCGCCGATGATAAGGATGGATTTTAGGTCGGTACGTTTAGGCATGATGTTTCCTGTTGGATTAAGTCTAAAGTTAATCTATTTTAACTGAAGGTAATGTTTTCAATGAATTGAGAAAGTTATGCCATTCTGCAACTTCCTCCTGTTTCTCAATAATTTTTTCAAATGGCAATAAATTCTCAAAGGTTAGGAAATTAACGCAAAATTTAATGGCGGTATCTATTTTATTTTTTAAATTTGGAATTTCTTTTACTTCCTTTGCCCAATATGCTAAGTCTTTGGATGATAATAAATCAATTTTATCTATTGGGAAATTTTCTATAAATTTTTTTAGTGTATCAGTAATTAGAAGTTTTAAATTATTCTGATCATACATTGCTTCTATACCAGAAACTGTAGCTATATTTTCTTCGATATATTTAATTCCGGTCCTACCTATATTTTCGTAGATAGCTTTTTCTTTTTCTGTCAGTTCTCTTTCAATTGTTATTTGATAAGTCCTATCTCTAGACATTTTTGAAATTTTTTTTCGAACAGTTTCCGGAATTTCTTTGCCATCTCTTAATTGACTAATATATCGATTAATATTTTTTGCAATTTTAAGTCGTGTCTCACACCATTCATTTAAGTTGTTTAAATTGAAGGTATGTAATTCTTCTCGATTAGTGTAGTCTTTGATATCTTGAGTTAATTTCGATGACATAGTTTTAAAATCAACCCCAAAATATTTTTCACCACAATCTTTTCCAATATTTGTAATATGTCCATCAGTAGATACTACAATGTAACCATTTTGATGTTGGGTGTGGCAATTTTTCAATCCACATATAACTTTTCCATGTTCTCCACTATACTGACCTATAATTTCTTTTAATTTGGTTTCTTCTGGATTTATCTCTCTTCTAAAACCAGCCATTTCTTCTAAGTCAGACCAGTTTTTTATGTAAACTAAGTTTCTATCTTTTTTTAAAGTAATCATGATAAGTCTTTAAGATGCAGTAATGTATATATAGAGTTGAATGATCTTTTATTGCTTTAAAAGTTATCTGAAAATTAGTTGACTCTTCTTGAGAGTAAGCCATAGCCCGCATGTATGGTGTGTGCGGTACGCACGCGTTCTTCATTTTCCCTGCAATCCCAACCCACTGCGTGTGTGTCTTGCGGTACATACCCCACCGATGGGTTCAAAGGTAGTCTGAAAAAACGCTTAAGACGTTTGTTCCATCTGCCTTTCGATAAAAAGCTACCTGAAAAATTCCTGCCGTTGATATTTTGGTGACTCTTTTTCAGACGGCCTTTTGTGTTTTTATGTTGCACAGGCCGTCTGAAAACTTCCTTAAAAACTAGTGATAAACGTAATCAAACCCAAAATGATACCCGGGGCGTTTGCCAGCATGACGGGGTAGTCGCGTTTTTCTTTCAAAAAGCCGTAGGCAACCCATAATGTGCAGTTGATGGCGGCGACGAGGGGTTGCAGCGGCGAGCCGGGGTTGCCTGCCAGGTTGTTTTGGATTTGCGGGATATAGGAAACGTACATGCCTACGGCGGTCAGGGTAGCGACAACGGAGAGGATGCGCATTTGTTTTTCAGTCATGGGAGTTTCCTTTCTGACTTGAGTTACAGGATTTTGAATCGCTTGATTTTCAGACGGCCTGCCGGATTTGACGGCCGTCTGAAAAATTCGCTTTATTGCTTCGCCGCTTTCATATTGTCAATGAATTTGTCAAACAGATAGCCGACATCCTGCGGGCCGGGGCTGGCTTCGGGGTGGCCTTGGAAGCAGAACACAGGTTTGTCTGTCAGTTCGATACCTTGCAAGGTGTTGTCGAACAAGGATTTGTGGGTAATGCGTGCATTGGCGGGCAGGGTGTCGGCATCGACGGCGAAACCGTGGTTTTGGCTGGTAATGACGACTTTGCCGCTGTCCAAATCTTGTACTGGGTGGTTGGCACCGTGATGGCTGAAGCGCATTTTCAGGGTTTTTGCACCGATGGCGAGGCTGATCAGCTGGTGTCCCAAGCAAATGCCGAAAATCGGTTTGCCGCTTTCCATTAATTTTTGTACGGCTTTGATGGCGTAGTCGCAAGGCTCGGGGTCGCCGGGGCCGTTGGATAGGAATACGCCGTCAGGATTGAGTGCCAATACTTCTTCCGCGCTGGTTTGTGCGGGAACGACGGTCAGGCGGCAGCCGCGCGAGGCGAGCATGCGCAGGATGTTGGTTTTCACGCCGAAATCGTAGGCGACGACGTGGAACGGTTGTTCGGCAGGGGTAACGAAACCTTTGCCCAATTCCCATTCGCCTTCGGTCCATTCGTAAGTTTCTGTGCAGGAAACTTCTTTTGCCAAATCTTTGCCGACCATGCTGCCGAATGCGGCAATCAGTTCTTGTGCTTTTTCAACCGTTGCGTCCGCACCGGTCAAGATTGCACCGCCTTGTGAACCTTTTTCACGCAACAGTGTGGTCAGGCGGCGGGTATCGATGTCGGCGATGGCGACGGTTTTATTGCGTACCAAATAGTCGTGCAGGCTTTCGGATGCGCGGAAGTTGCTGTGCAAGAGAGGCAGGTCGCGGATAATCAAACCGGCGGCGTAAACGCTGCGGCTTTCTTCGTCTTCGGCGTTGGTGCCGGTATTGCCGATGTGGGGGTAGGTGAGGGTAACGATTTGTTTGCAGTAGGAAGGGTCGGTCAGGATTTCTTGATAGCCGGTCATGGAAGTGTTGAACACGACTTCGCCGGAAGTCGAACCTTCGTAACCGATTGATGTGCCGTGAAATACGCTGCCGTCAGCGAGAACGAGAAGAGCCGGAGTGGTCATGATGGAATCCTGTTTGCCTGATGATGGTCGGTTCGAAAAAAATGGGTCGGGCCGTCTGAAAAATAAAATTGTTTACAAAAAAGACAGCCTTCGGAAATCTCGGCTAAAAAAAAACACGCTCCGCAGCTTTGATTTTGCTGTGTAACGTGCTTTTTCAGACATAGCGGTCTATGCCGTAGAAGCAGTGTATTTTAAGTCAAAATGATAGGAATTTCAAGCATAGAGCAAGGAGTCGATAATTTAAAAATGTTTTACCTTTACGGGACAATCCCTTGCTTTTGGAATGCCTGATGAGTAAGGTTGAACTAAATATCCAGTCGGGCCGTCTGAAAACTGATCAGGCAGATTGTTTCATTTTTGTTGTGTTTGAAATGTAGGCGTAGGGAAATTCAGCTGAATCAAACATGGAACAGGCTGTTTATGCTAAAATCGTAGCCTTATAAAAAATAAAAACAATGTCATTTTTAGCTGAGATTATCCGATGAAAAAAGAACACATTATGCAAAACGCTCCATCAGGCCGCCATCGCCTCATTCATGCAAGCGTCGCTTCCGCTTTAGCGCTTATCAGCTTTTCCGTTCAGGCAAATACGCAGCAATTTGCCAAAGTCCCGTTTTACCTGCAAAACGAAACCGCCGTCAGCGGCCAACCCAAAGTCAAACACAATATTATGTTTTTGATTGATGACTCGGGCAGTATGCAATGGAATGTACAAGGTAAGGAAACATCTGTATGGGCTGATAAAAGAATAACGATTACTAAGGAGGCCCTAAAATCGGTATTGAAAGAGTATGGCGAAAAACAACGATTCCAGTGGGGTTTGCAAACCCTGCATAACAATGGTCGTACTGATATTCGAGATGAGGAGGGCTTTACCGATGATTGGAAGGATGTTCAAAGGAGGGTAGATCGTATCGACCCCGGTCATGCTACGCCAATCACACGCCGCTACTATGAAGTAGTCAAAAACTTTGTGATGCCCAACATCAAATACCGTTGTCAGAAGTCTTATGTGATTGTGATGTCGGACGGTGATGCCAATATGAGTTGTAGTAACCAGGTTCCAGGCGAAGATCCTCGCTTATCTCGTAATACTAACTTCAACTATGATCGGGATTATTACTATTCAAACTATTACCATCGTATTGAACGTAGTGCAAATACACTTGCATACCAATATTTTGGGCCGTCTGAAGTAAAAGCTTATGAAGATAAACATGAGCAAGGTAAGAAATTTTCAGGAAATGGCCTTGAAGGATATTTTGATCTGCCAAATTATGATCCGAGATCGAATACTCCTGAAGGGGAGAAAAAGTTTCAATGCCAATATACTAACTATCAAAAAAATGCTTCAGGGAATTGGATACCTTTAGGCGAAATTATTGTTCCTTATTGGGATAGAAACTATAAAGATGAAAAACGCGGTCTGCGTTTCTTCAGTCAAACTTTGGCAGAAAAAGACATTAAAACTGCGGCAAAAGATGGTGTAGATGCTGCGGGTAAAAGCTGGGATGGTGATCCAAGCGATCCCAAAGGTGTAGATTACAGCAAGCAATTGGTTCAGACTTTTACTGTGGGTTTTGGTGAAGGAATTTCTGAAGTCGGGAGAGAGTATCTGGAAAACGGTGCAAGCCGTAAAAACTGGTATTTTAATGCTGCGAAAAAAGAAGATTTGCTTGTAGCTTTTAAAGCCATCGTCGACAATATTGAAAATGACAGCAAAAATACGAAATTTGAAGGAGTATCCTCTACTGCGCCGGCAACGACCAGTACAGGTATTCCCGATATGGCGGCAACGGTTCATTTGAATACCGGCTCTTGGAGCAGTCAATTGCGGTTTTATAAATTAAACCGTGATGGTACGCCTATCAATACGACAAAGTTTGACCAACCATCATTTAATAATCGCCTTACTTTGGTTAATGACGGCAGTAAGACCTATTTTATCGATAGAGTTGCAGACAATGAGGCTTCAAATGCCAAATTTGGCATTTCAGACGGCAGTGCAAAAGATAAGTTGGAATGGAAAAATGCATTGCTGAAATGGACTGGCCGAGCAGGTAGTGATGAAGCCATCAAAGCGGATGCAGGAGCAAAAGGTTATAGCCAGTCTTATCGTATCCGTCCGACTGACCCTAATGATCCAAATAAAGATGAACGTAATTTGGGCGATATTTTAGACGGTTCGGTTGCTGCTATTGGGAATAAGGATAAAGGCCGTCAAGAGTTTTTGGTCGCCGCTGCCAATGACGGCATGGTACATATTTTCCGTAATGATACGCCTAGCAATCCTTATGACTTGAAACTCAGCTATATTCCGGCAGGCATGGAACGCGAGGACGATCAAGGCCAAGCAACAACTTTAGGTAAAGTTCTGAAAGATATTGCACGCGATGGTTACGGCTCCAGCACGCCGCACCGCTATATGGTTAATGGTGGTTTTGTTCTCCGCCAAACACCTGATAAGAAGCAAACCTTTATGTTTGGTGCGATGGGTCAGGGTGGACGCGGTGCGTATGCGTTGAATATTGGTGCGGTAGCTAACAGCGATCGTAGTGGTTGGAATAAGACTGTGCCTTTGTTTGAAACAGAAAAAGGCGCTGGCAATAAGCTGGGTTATACCATTGGTTCGACACAAATCGGTCGTGTTTCCATCAAGCGCGATACCACTCCGGTCAATCTGGAATCGAATGTGCGTTATGCGGGCTTCTTGGCCAGCGGCTATCGTACTGAAGACGTGAACAGTGAGGATAATGACACGGCTTTATATGTCTATGATATGACGGGTAAAGAAGCGGGCACAAAAAATAATGGTGATCAGGTTTCTAAAGCCGGTATACTTTTGGGGGATAAAAAAATTCCTGCACCAAATGGCAAAGGTGGACTTTCTACACCGACTTTGGTGGATACCGATTTTGACGGCATTGTCGATATTGCCTATGCAGGCGACCGTTACGGCAATATGTTCCGCTTCGACTTGAGAGGTAAAACCCCGTCTGAATGGTCGGCGCAAATGATTTTCCAAGGCTCGGGTAATCAACCGATTACGTCTGCGCCTGCGGTATCACGTCGCGGTAAAGACAAGTATGTCGTTATTTTTGGTACGGGTAGCGAGATTTATCAGAATGAATTGAATAATACCAACGGTCAAATCAATGCCGTTTACGGTATTTACGACGATGTGTCTACTGATGAATCCAAAAAAGCAGTTTTGGCAAAAAGCAGTGAGTTGGAACAGCAAACCAGAGAAAGTGACGGCGACCACATTTACGTCAGCGACAATAAGGTTGGTGAAGGTAAAAAAGGCTGGAGTCTGACTTTAGATCCGAATGAACGTGTGACTGTCAAACCGACGATGATTTTGCGTACAGCCGTCGTGACCATCCGCAAGTATGAAACCAAAACAATTCATACTGACTCTTCCAGTACCGATGTTTGTTTGCCGGACAGTACGTCCACACAAACGACTGCGAAAACGATTATTCTGGGTGTAAATGCGGAAAATGGCGGCCGTTTGGGTTTGCGTGATGCGCGTATTTCCGATAAAAACCGCCAATTCATCAAACGTGAAAACAACGGTCAAGTCTATTACGCCAGCGGTATGGTGTTTGACGGTGTGGTCAACTTTACTTATCTGAACGGCTCTAAGGCCGATGATTCTCCGGTAACCGCCGATGGCGATAGCGGCGGCACGGGTACGGATAAAGAGTTGAACGCTACGCCGAGCGTGCCAAACAATAAATGTTTTGCAACCCAAGCCGAGCGCAGTCTGTTGACCAACTCTGATAAGATGCACAGTCTGAAAGTAGAAGGCCGGAAATGCGGACTCAAACGCATCAGCTGGCGTGAATTGTTCTTTTAATCGGTAAGGCTTAAGTATCGAGGCCGTCTGAAAATATCTTTTCAGACGGTCTTTGATTTAAAAAGAGCGAGTCAAAGAGAACATTTAGATGCTGTTTTTAATGATTTTCCGCAGGGTGGACAGTTGTCGGCGGCTGACGGGCAACGGGGTCGGAATATCGAGAATTTTTGCGCCCCATGTGGATGCGTATTCGTCGTTTTCGTCATCGTCCAGTCGAATCAGGCTGTCGAGGGTGTGGCGGAAGACGAGGGCGTTGCGGTGGATGCGGATGACTTTGTCGCCCAGTAATTCTTCCCAGTAAACTAGGGTCTTCGGTAATTCGTAGCTGTGGCCGTCGCCGGTAAACAGATAAACGGTTTTGTGTTCCGCCATCAGGTAACGCGCCTGTTGCCAGGGGATTTCAACCATGCGCTCGCGGTTGTACACTTTGAAATGGGTGAAGCTGTCTGCTTTTTCGCGGTTTTTCTCGATGATGCGGTCAAGTGCGGTTTGCAAGCGGGTCATTTTGATTGGTTTGAGCAGATAGTCTGCGGCAGCCAGCTCAAACGCGCGCAGGGCGTGTTCTTCGTAGGCTGTGGTGAAGACAATCTCCGGCTGGCGTTTGGCGGTACGCTTGATGCGTTCGACAAACTCGAGACCGTCGATTTCCGGCATGCCGATGTCGGCAAAGACGATGTCGACTTCGTGGACGCTCAGCCACTCCAATGCTGGCATGGCATGGTGAAAGACGTTGAGCAGTACGACATTGCATTCTTCCAATAATACACGCAAGCGTTCTGCTGCTAATACTTCGTCTTCTACAATAATGGCACTTGGCATAGCGGTATTTCTTTTTGTTGTATCGTGGGAGATCTGCCGCGCTTTGTCATCCTCAATAACGCGTCAGCCGTATGTTGTTGCAATCTTGAAATTATCACTTCGCAACAATTTTAGGAAATTTTTAAAATATACATGATTTTTCGCTTCTTGGGCGTGATTTGGAATGAATCTGAAGATTACTTACATAATTTTATGAAATATTGTAATACCTAGAGTAATTTTGTTGTAATCGTGCTAATTCATTTCGTGATAATGGACGATTTTGGGATTTTGCCCATTTGCCAGTGCGCCACCGCCCAATCGAGTAATTCTTGCGGCCGGTTTACGGCGGGTGCATCGGGTAGGTTGAGGTAGGTCAGGACTTGGCGGAGGAGTTGTTCTTTTTGATTCAAATCCAAAGCCGGAGCAAGGGTTTGTTTCGACCACTTTTGCCCTTGGTTGTTGGTCAATAGCGGCAGGTGGGCGTAGGACGGCGTAGGAACGCCGAGGCATTGTTGCAGATAGATTTGACGCGGCGTGGAAACGAGCAAGTCCTGACCGCGGACAATATGCGTTATGCCTTGATCGGCATCGTCGGCAACCACGGCAAGCTGATAGGCCCAATAGCCGTCGGCACGAAGCAGGACGAAATCGCCGATGTCGTGTGCCAGATTTTGTGCGTATTGTCCGACAATGCCGTCTGAAAAACCGATCACGCGATCGGGGACTTGAATGCGCCATGCCGGCATTTTGTTTTGCGTGTCGGGTTGTTGCTGTGGATTGCGGCAACGGCCGTTATACACAAATCCGTCTGCGCCATGTGTTGCCGCCGCCTGCCAGTCTTTGCGGCTGCAATAGCAGGGATACACCAGCCCGGCTGCTTTGAGGCGGTCGAGTGTGTCTTGATACAGGTCGTAACGGCGGCTTTGATAGGCGACTTCGCCGTCCCACTCAAAACCGAAAGCCTCAAGCGTGCGTAGAATGTCGGCAGCGGCGCCGGGCATTTCGCGCGGGGGGTCAAGGTCTTCAATGCGGACCAGCCATTTGCCCTGATGGGCGCGCGCGTCGGCATAGGAGGCGACGGCGGTCAGCAGGGAGCCGATATGAAGCAGGCCGGTAGGGCTGGGGGCGAAACGTCCTATATACATGGCAGGGTGTTTGTGTAGGGCAGGGGCAGTATGCCTGCACGGTATTTAAATCGTGATAGAAAAGGGCGTGCCGTACACGCCCGAATTTGGGTTTCAGACGGCCTGAGACTTTTCAAAATGATTTAAGTTTCAATCGGCCGTCTGTTTAATCTGCTTAAGCCAAGGGAGCCAGCAGTTTGGCGAAAGCGTCTTCAAATTGTTTCAAACCGTCTTCCTGCAAACGCGTTGCCAAAGTTTCGACATCAATGCCGAGTTTGGCGGTTTCGGCAAGCTGCGCTTGGGCTTCGTCCGTACCTTCGGTCAACGTGGCTTTGGCGGTGCCGTGGTCGATAAAGGCTTTGAGTGTCGCATCGGGAACGGTGTTGACGGTATGGGCACCAATCAGGCTGTCAACGTACAACGTGTCAGGATAGGCAGGGTTTTTCACACCGGTAGATGCCCACAAAAGTTGTACGCGGTTGGCACCTTTTTCGGCAAGTGCGGCAAATTCGCTGCTGCCGAAGTATTGCGCCCAATCTTGATAGGCGGCTTTGGCCAGCGCAATGGCGACTTTGCCTTTGAGGTGGTTAGGCAGGGTGGCGTCCAATGCGGCATCGACACGGGAAATAAAGAAGCTGGCGACAACTTGGATATGGGAAACATCATGTCCCGCTTCCAAACGTTTGGCAATGCCGCGCGCGTAGGCCGCATAGGCTTTGAGGGTTTGGGCACGGGAGAAGAGCAGGGTCAGGTTGACGCTGATGCCGTCTGAAACGAGGGTTTCGAGTGCTTCGATGCCTTCGTCGGTTGCCGGTACTTTAATCATGGCATTTTTACGGCCGATAGCGGCGTGCAGGCGGCGCGCTTCTTCAACCGTGCCTTGTGCGTCTTTGGATAATTCGGGCGAAACTTCGAGGCTGACGAAGCCGGTTTTGCCGCCGGTGGATTCGTGTTCGGTAAGGCATACGTCGCAAGCAGCTTGTACGTCGGCAACCGCCATGGTTTCGTAGCGTTGTTTCGGGGTCAGGTCTTGCTGTTTGAGCGCGGCTACTTCGTCGGCGTACAGGGCATCGCCTGCAAAGGCTTTTTGGAAAATGGCAGGATTGGAAGTTACGCCGCACACGCCCTGTTTGAGCATTTCGGCCAATTCGCCGCTTTGTACCAGCGAACGGGAGAGGTTGTCCAACCAGATTTGTTGTCCTAATGCTTTAACGTCCGATAAAATAGTCATCTCTGATTCCTTTTACATAATAGGTTTGTTTGTGAAGTGGCGGTAATGCTACGCCGATTCGATGAATTTGAACAGTTTACAGCCGATTAATTTGGGCAAAACAAACCTAAATTCAAGCATGAAAGGCGGCTTTGATGGCGGAAAACACACTTTATCTCGACTGGGCGCGCGATGTATTGGATACGGAAGCTGAAGGTTTGCGTGAAATTGCGGCGGCTTTGAACCATGATTTTGTCCGTGCGGCGGAAGCGTTGTTGCACTGCAAGGGCAGAGTGGTCATTACCGGCATGGGCAAGTCCGGACACATCGGCCGCAAAATGGCGGCGACCATGGCTTCCACCGGTACGCCTGCGTTTTTCGTCCACCCTGCCGAAGCGGCGCACGGCGATTTGGGCATGATTGTGGACCACGATGTTGTGGTTGCCATTTCCAATTCCGGCGAAAGCGATGAAATTGCGGCGATTATTCCGGCGTTGAAACGCAAAAACATCACGCTTATCTGCATCACTGCCCATCCGACTTCCACCATGGCGCGTCATGCCGATATCCATATTACCGCGGCGGTTTCCAAAGAAGCCTGCCCGCTCGGCCTTGCGCCGACTTCCAGTACGACCGCCGTGATGGCGTTGGGCGATGCGCTGGCGGTTGTATTGTTGCGCGCACGCGCGTTCACGCCCGACGATTTTGCTTTAAGCCATCCGGCCGGCAGCTTGGGCAAACGCCTGCTGTTGCGTGTGGCGGATATTATGCACAAAGACGAAGCCCTGCCTGCCGTTTTGTTGGGTACGCCGTTGAAAGAGGCCATTGTCCGCATGAGTGAAAAAGGCTTGGGCATGTTGGCGGTAACCGATGCCGAAGGCCGTCTGAAAGGCGTATTTACCGATGGCGACTTACGCCGTCTGTTTCAAGAACGCGACAGCTTTGCCGGTTTGAAAGTGGACGACATCATGCACGCTTTGCCGAAAACCATCTCCGCCGACCGCCTGGCCACCGAAGCCTTGAAAGCCATGCAAAGCGGCCATGTGAACGGTTTGCTGGTGGTCGAAGAAAACGGCATGCTGATTGGCGCGCTGAACATGCACGATTTATTGATGGCACGAATTGTCTGAATCGACGGCAAAAACGTTTTCAGACGGCCTTATGCTAGAATAGGCCGTCTGAAATAAGGAAACCTTATGCAAAACCTCTCTTCCGACCTGCAACAACGCGCTTCAGGCATCAAACTGCTGATACTGGATGTGGACGGTGTTTTGACCGACGGCCGCATTTTTATCCGTGACAACGGCGAAGAAATCAAATCGTTCCACACTTTGGACGGACACGGTTTGAAAATGCTTCAGGCCGGCGGTGTGCAAACTGCAATTATTACCGGCCGCGATGCGCCTTCCGTCGGTATCCGCGTGAAGCAGCTCGGTATCAACTATTACTTCAAAGGCATTCACGATAAACGTGCCGCCTACGCCCAATTGCGCGAACAGGCCGGTGTGGAGGAACATGAGTGCGCCTTTGTCGGCGACGATGTTGTCGATTTGCCTGTGATGGTGCGTTGCGGATTGGCGGTTGCCGTCCCTGAAGCGCATTGGTTTACTTTGCAATACGCCCATTATGTAACCCGACGTTCCGGCGGCGCAGGCGCAGTGCGTGAAGTGTGCGATTTGATTATGCAGGCGCAAGGTACGCTTGAACCTGCTTTGAAAGAGTATGTACGATGAAAATCAGATGGCGTTACGGAATCGCCTTTCCGCTGGTGTTGGCCGTTTCACTCGGCGCATTGGCGGCGTGGCTCGGCCGCATCAGCGAAGTGCAGGTCGAAGAAGTCGTCCTCAATCCGAATGAGCCTCAATATTCGATGAAAGGCATCAACGGCAAACGTTTTGACCAAGAAGGCCGTCTGAAAGAAAACCTGAGCGCGGCCGATGCCGTCCAATATCCGAATAGCGCGGACGTGCATTTGGACAAACCGCATCTTTCGTTTTACCGCGACGGCAGCCTGCTGTACGAAGTCGGCAGCGATAAGGCCGCGTACAATATTCAAAACAAAAAAGTCGTTTTTGAACAAAATGTCGTCTTAAACAAAGCGGCAGATGCCAAGCGTTTGGCCGGCATCGTCAAAACCGAACGTTTGAATGTCGATACCGAAGCGCAATACGCCCATACCGACAGCCCCGTTACTTTCCAATACGGACAGTCTAGCGGTCAGGCAAACGGCATGACTTATGATCACAAAACCGGTTTGCTGAATTTCCCTTCCAAAGTGAAAGCCACAATTTATGATACAAAAAATTTGTAAAACCTTAGCCCTTGTTGCCGTTTTTGCCGCCAGCCCGGCCTTTGCCCTGCAAAGCGACAGCAAGCAGCCGATTCAAATCGAAGCCGACCAAGGCTCGCTTGACCAAAACAACCAAAGCACCACCTTTTCCGGCAATGTCATCATCAAACAAGGCACGCTCAATATCCGTGCTGGCAGCGTAACCGTTTCACGTAACGACAAAAGCGAGCAGTTGATGAAAGCCACCGGCTCGCCCGTCAAATTCAGCCAAGAGTTGGACGGCGGCAAAGGCGTAGTCAACGGCCAAGCCAATACCGTCATGTATTCTTCCGCAGCCAACCTCGTTACTCTGTCCGGCAATGCCAAAGTACAGCGCGGCGGCGATGTGGCCGAAGGTGCGGTCATCACTTACAACACCAAAACCGAGGTTTACACCATCAACGGCAGCGCCAAATCCGGTGTGAAATCCGCCGCCAAATCCGGCCGCGTCAGCGTTGTTATCCAGCCGTCCAGTACGCAGAAAAACAAATAAGAAAACACACAAAAAGGCCGTCTGAAAAAGGTTCAGACGGCCTGAGGTCAATATCGAAAGTCAACAGAATATGAGCGCAAACAACAGCCGTCTTGTGGTTCAAAACCTGCAAAAAAGTTTCAAAAAACGCCAAGTCGTCAAAAGCTTCTCCCTTGAAATCGAAAGCGGCGAAGTCATCGGCCTGCTCGGCCCCAACGGCGCGGGTAAGACCACCAGCTTTTACATGATAGTCGGCCTGATTGCCGCCGATGCAGGCAGCGTAATGTTGGACGGCCAAGAGTTGCGCCACCTGCCCATTCACGAACGCGCCCGCCTCGGCGTCGGCTATCTGCCGCAGGAGGCCTCGATTTTCCGCAAAATGACCGTGGAACAAAATATCCGCGCCATTTTGGAAATCAGCATGAAAGACAAAAGCCGCATTGATGCCGAACTTGAAAAACTGTTGGCCGATTTGAACATTGAACGCCTGCGCAACAACCCTGCGCCGTCTTTGTCCGGTGGCGAACGCCGCCGTGTCGAAATCGCGCGCGTGTTGGCCATGCAGCCGCGTTTCATTTTGTTGGACGAACCTTTTGCCGGCGTTGACCCGATTGCCGTCATCGATATTCAGAAAATCATCGAGTTCCTCAAATCACGCGGTATCGGCGTATTGATTACCGACCACAACGTGCGCGAAACCCTCAGCATCTGCGACCGTGCCTACATCATCAGTGATGGTACGGTATTGGCTTCAGGCAAGCCGGATGATTTGGTCAACAATGAACAAGTCCGTTCGGTTTATTTGGGTGAAAACTTCAAATATTGAGTTTAGGCCGTCTGAAAAGGTGTATCTGTGTTGAAACGAATTTTTTTGTCTTCCTTTGCCGTTTTGGCAGCTACTGCCGTGCATGCCATGCCCGAACAGTCATGGCAGGATATGGGTGTGCGCTAAGGCGTGATAGATAAAAATGGCAAGCCGATAACCGGTATCGTAACGGCGACAGCTATCGTGGATAAAGAAGGTAAGCTGGGAAAAAGCCTCCATTGGGAAGTGGATGCGCTGGAATTGTTGAAACTTGCTCAAGAAGTAGGTTTGCCAAAACAAGTCGAGCCTTATAAAGAGTGTACTTATAATCAGAAAACCCAACAAACGGATTGTAAGACACTGGAAAGCCTTAAAAAATTCAGATTCTTTTATACTGTGCCAAATGGATTCAAAGAAGAGATAAAGACGAAACCTGTCCAAGTTGCTCCCCCACCTTATCCACAGCTTTCTACAGAGAATGGCGAGGAAGGGACTGTAGTATTAAATGTCTTTATCAATATAGATGGCAAAGCATTTGTATGGATACAAAAGAGTAGTGGGTCCCCGCGTTTAGATGCGGCAGGACGAAAAGCAGTTTTGAAGACAAAATTTCAACCCGCTACCTATCGCGGGAAGCCTGTTGCCATGGTTTTTGTTCTGCCTATTACGTTTGCTTTACCGTTAGAAACCATCTCTACTGTTGAATAATTCATTTATCGGTTGATAAAAGAATAATATATTGAAATAATCATCCAATATATAAACAATATATTTGATACTTTCAGACGGCCTGTATCTGACGGGCCGTCTGAAATCCATAAAGCACATTTACTATCAAACATTATGTCTTCACTCGTCCTTAAACTCAAACAGACCCAGCAGCTCAACCAGCGGCTGCAGCAGTCTTTGCGCATCTTGCAGATGTCGGGTCTTGAGCTTGAGCGCGAAGTGGAAGACTGGTTGTTGGACAATCCTCTGCTTGAGCGTCCGGAAACCGATGAGTTTGCCGATAGCGGGCTCAACCGTGCCGTCACCATGCCGCGTGCAGGTCAGCAGTTGAGCGGCGACGATGCCGAAGATATTTGGAGCAACATCGCCGAAGAAGAGGATTTCAAACACTATCTGCATGCCCAAGTGTGCGAGCATCCGCTCTCGCAAGTGGAAGCGGCCTATGTTCACGTCTTGATTGATTTTCTGAACGAACAAGGCTACCTCACCGACAGTCTCGAAGAAATCATCGACCACACGCCGTTAGAATGGATGCTGGACGAAGAGGTCCTGCAAAACGCGCTGGATGTATTGCAAACCTTTGATCCGCCCGGCGTGGCTGCGGCCGACTTGACCGAGTCGCTCATGCTGCAATTAATGCGTTTGCCGGCTTCTCCGGCTAGACAAATGGCCGCGCATTTGGTGCAAAGTTCGCTTCAAGACTTAGGCAAAAACCGCAAACAAAACGTTTTGCGTTTCCGCAAACTCTATCCCGATACCGACAGCGAAACCATAGAAGCCGCGCTCGATATGATTGCCGGGCTCAATCCCTATCCGGCCTACGGCTTTGCCTCCGCTACGCCCACGCCTTATATTCAGCCTGACGTTTGGGTCAAAGAGGGCAAGGACGGCTGGGAAGTCATCAGCAATGAGGCGGCTTGGCCGAAGCTGCGGCTGAATCAGGAGTATTGCGATCTGATGAAATCAGCGGAAGAGGGCGCACCGGAGTGGAAGGAAAAAATCAACGAGGCTAAGCAGCGCATTGATTCTTTGGAGCTGCGCAAAAGCACAGTCCTCCGCCTTGCCGAGTATATTGTCAAAAATCAGGAAGATTTTTTCATCTTCGGCGAAATTGGCCTGTCGCCCATGCTGATGAAAGATGCCGCCGCCGAATTGGGTTTGGCGGAAAGCACCATTTCGCGCGCCGCCAACCAGAAATATTTGTCTTGCCCGCGCGGCCTGTTTGCGTTACGCTATTTCTTCACACAGGCAGTCAATGCCGACGATGATGGCGAAGGGTTCAGCCAAGGCGCAATCAAAGCCGTATTAAGCCAGCTGATTGAAAGTGAAGACAGCAGCAAACCCTATTCGGACGAGGCCCTCGTCAAATTATTAAAACAACGCGGCATTGAAATTGCCAGACGTACAGTTGCTAAATATAGAGAATCATTAGACATCCCGCCGGCACACAAACGAAAATTTACCGAGTAGATATATTCCGATCCGTTTTGACGGACTAATCAACCGAAGGAGCTGTATCATGAATCTGAAAATCACCGGTCTGAATTTTGATGTTACCGAAGCCATCAAAAACTACGTTTCCGACAAGTTGGCACGAATCAGTCGCCACGCCGACAACATCATTTCCGTGACCATCACGCTCTCGGTGGAAAAAGTCAGCCAGAAAGCTGAAGCCGATGTGCATTTGGCAGGCAAAGATTTGCACGTTGAAGCGATTGAACAGGATATGTATGCCGCGATTGATGTTTTGATGGACAAGCTCGACCGTGCTGTTTTGAAACATAAAGAAAAAAGCGGCGATGTCCGCAGTACTGTCAAACCTGCTGCCGAATAAAGCTTTTGTATGATAAAGGCCGTCTGAACATTCAGACGGCCTTTTGTTTTTAAGGATTTAAAGAAGAGTTTAATTGTTTGCTTTTTCGCCACTCCACGGTGCCACTTTAAACAGCAACAACATACCCGGTATGCCCAAAGCGAAACACAGCCAGTAGAAATTGAAGTAACCCATCGCTTCAATCAGATAGCCTGCCGAAGCATTGATAAATGTACGGGGAACAGCTGACAGGCTGGTAAAGAGGGCCAATTGTGTGGCCGTGAAAGCAGGATTGGTTTCACGGGCCATATAGGCGACAAATGCCGCCGTACCCAAGCCTACACCTGCTGCTTCCGCACCAATCACGGCGGCAAGCATCATTTGTTCCGTCAGGGTAATGGTTTCAAATTTACCGAAACCCGCCAGCCAGGCAAAGCCTAGAATCGTTACCCATTGGGCTACGCCGAAAACCCACAAAGCCCTGTTGATACCGAGCTTTATCATCCAAATACCGCCTACAATACCGGCAATGACAGCAGGCCACAGGCCGGCATTTTTGGCAATGAGGCCGATGTCGGTTTTGCTGAAGCCCATGTCCAGATAAAACGGCGTTGCCAGGGAAGTCGCCATGCTGTCGCCCAGTTTGTAGAGAAAGATAAACAGCAATACCAATATGGCCTGTTTGATTCCTTTGCGGGAGAAGAACTCACTAAAAGGGTCGGAAACCGTTTGGGCAAATGTACGCGACACAGATGGTGGAATGTCAGGCTCTTTAGCTAAAAACAGGGTCATCAGCAGACCGGGCAGCATAAATAGTGCAGTAATGATGAATACGTTGTGCCAAGGCATCAAGTCGGCCAAAATCAAGCTGAGCGAACCAGGTACCAAAGCGGCGATACGGTAGGCATTGACGTGGATAGAGTTGCCCAAGCCTAATTCTTCATCTGACAAAATTTCGCGGCGAAATGCATCCAATACAATATCTTGGCTGGCAGAAAAAAAGGCGACCACCAACGATAAGCCCATAATTACATATAAATGCTGAGCAGGATTTAGGAAGGCGTAAATGAGCAAGGTCAGCAGCAAACCAATTTGCGTAACCAGCATCCAACCGCGTCGCCGTCCTAAAAAAGGTAATCTGACCAAATCAATGACGGGAGACCAGATAAATTTCCAAGTGAAAGGCAGCCCGATAAGTGCCATCAGGCCGATGGTTTTCAAATCAACATGTTCGCTGCGTAACCATGCTGGAATCAGGTTGATCAGAAAATAAAGCGGCAACCCCGAAGTGAAGCCTGTGAAAATGCAGATCAGCATTTTGCGCGAGAAAATTCGCTGCATAGTGCTGGTTTGGGGTGCGGTGGTCATAGTGGAATCAATAAAAAAGAAAAGGGATATTGTAGCAAAGATGGGGGATATGGCGAATGAACTTCTGTTATTTTTATAGAATAACAAGAGGCCGTCTGAAACTGAATGGATAAAGTTTCAGACGGCCTTTTGTTGGAACAAGCTGATAGGTTTTTGAAATGTCCGTAAGACAGGCAGATATGTTTGTTTTACGGATATTTTATTTTCGGACTGCCTTCGATGCTGCGTTGCAGTTGCGGTAGAAGGCAATCAGACCGTTGGTGGAGCTGTCGTGTGCCGGCGTGCCGCGTTCGAGTTCGGGTTCGATGGTTTTGGCCAGCTCTTTACCGTATTCCACGCCCCATTGGTCGAAGGGATTGATACGCCAAATCACACCCTGAACGAAGGTGCGATGTTCGTAGGCCGCCATCAGCATGCCGAGGTTGAAAGGCGTCAGGCTGTCGATAAGCAGGCTGTTGCTCGGGCGGTTGCCTGGGAATTCTTTTTGCGGTGCAAGACGGTCGCGTTCGTCTTGGGGCAGGGTGGCCAATTCGATTTGTACTTCGTCTAAGGTCTTGCCTTTCATCAGCGCTTCGGCTTGGGCGAAGGCATTGGCAACGGTAAAGCGGTGTTGGCGGTGGTTGCCGTAGATTGTGGTCATGGGGACGATGAAATCAACGGGAATCAGACGCGTACCTTGGTGTAGAAGCTGGAAGTAGGCATGTTGGCAGTTGACACCTTCATCACCAAAGACAATGCCGCCGGTGGTGCAGGAAACGGGTTGGCCGTCTGAAGTACGCTGTTTGCCGAGGCTTTCCATATCGAGCTGGTTGAGCCACGGGGTAAAGAGGCGCATGTTGTGGCTGTATGGGACAACGGTTTGGCCGTCTGAATGTTGGAAGTTGTTGTACCAAACGTTGATGAGCGCCATCAGGACGGGAATGTTGCGGCGGAATGGTGTCTCGAAGAAATGGGTATCCATCGCGTGCGCGCCGGCCAGCATTTTGCGGAACGCTTTTTCGCCGACGGCAACCATCAGTGGCAGGCCGATGGGCGACCAGACGGAATAGCGGCCGCCGACCCAGTCGGACATGGCGAAAACTTTGTCGGGGGAGATACCGAAGTTTTGGGCTGCGGCCACATCGGCGGAAATGGCGCAGAAGTGGCGGTAGATGCCGGAATCAGGCAAACCTGCATCACGGTACCAAGTACGCGCCGCATAGGCATTGAGCAGGGTTTCCGGTGTGCGGAATGATTTACTGGCAATGCTGAATACGGTGGTTTCGGGGTTGAGGCCGAGAAGGGTTTGGGTCAGGTCGGCATCATCGGAGTTGCTGACAAAGTGGACGCGGATGTTTTGCCAATAAGGCTGCAGCGCCTGTGTGGCCATGCGCGGGCCTAAATCGGAGCCGCCGATGCCGATGTGAACCAAGTCGGTAATCGGTTTGCCGGTAATGCCTGCGTGGGTGCCGTCCAAAAGTTGGCGTGCGAATTCGAGGGTGCGGTTGAGTTCGTGATGAACTTTGGACACGATGTTTTCGCCGTCGACGTAAATGGGTTGGGCATTGGCCGGCAGGCGCAGGGCGGTGTGGAGGACGGCGCGGTGTTCGCTGGTGTTGATTTTTTCGCCGTTGAGCATAGCCTGCATATATTGTGGCAAATCGGCTGCTTCGGCCAGTCGGCACAATAAATCAAGGGTATTTTCATCCAGACGGTTTTTGCTGTAATCAAATAACAAACCGTGCAGAATTTCGTGCATATTATTGAAACGTTCGGTATCTGCAGCGAAACGTTCGCGCAGGGTAACGTGTTGCGTATCGGCATGATGGGCTTCCAAGGCCTGCCATGCGTCTGAGTATGCGGTCATCTCGTTTCCTTAGTATGTAACGGTAAAATAAGCAGGATAGATAGGTATTTCCTGCTTTTTTGTAGTGGCTTGTAGTTTAACAAATTTGAACAGGTTTTGGGAGATGGCGGGGGTGGTTTTGTTTAAGAAATGTATGCAAAATGAAAAAGAAATGATTGATTATCATCAAGTTTCTGTAAAAAAAAGGGGTATGACACCGATGTCTGCTGTGTTATCCTATGTAACATTATTGAAATCCTGTCGGGGCGGGTTCGTAAGATGGCTACAATTTATGATGTCGCTGCTTATGCCGGAGTGTCTCCCAAGACGGTCAGCCGGGTGATTAACGGCGATGCGCCGGTCAGCGATAAAACCCGTTCCAAAGTAGAAACAGCGATTGCCGCTTTGGGCTATATCCCGTCTTCTGCGGCTCGGATTATGCGGTCCCACCGTTCCGGCTTGGTCGGCCTGATTACCGGCGCCATTTCGCGGACGGGCGAGAATACGGGCGGACACGGCATTCCGGATATGTTCTTGATTAAGGGCATTCAGCAGCGGATTCGCGCACAAGGCAAGATTTTGATGATTGCCGACATCGACAACAAGCCGGGTCAGCCCGGTCAGATGGAGCCGCTGATCCGTACCTTTATGGAACACCGTGCCGAGGGGATTTTGTATGTGGCCGGTTTTCATCAGGAAGTATTGTTGCCGGAAGTGCCCAACCGCTGCCCGATGGTGTTGGTCAACTGCTTTGATTTGGCAGGTACGCCGTCGGTTTTGCCGGACGACGAGGCAGGGCAGTATGGCTTGGTGCGCCGGATTATCCAAAGCGGACACAAACGGATTGCTTATGTGACTTTACAGCCGGGCGTAGAAGCGACGAGATTGAGATTGGCCGGATACCGCCGGGCTTTGGCGGATGCGGATATTGTCTTTGATCCTGATTTGGTGCAGACAGGGTATCCTAACTTCAGCAATGACAGCGGGTCTTTGATTTCGGCTATTTTGAAATTGCTGTCTTTGCCGATTCCGCCGACGGTAATTTGCTGCGGCAACGATGAAATGGCCGTGCGCGTGTACGGGATTTTGAGGATGCGCGGCGTACGGGTTCCTGAGCAAGTCTCCGTTGCCGGCTACGATAATCACAGTGCGATTGCGGAAACGCTGTTTCCGCCGTTGACCAGCACCGAGCTGCCTTATCTGCGCATGGGCGAAATGGCGGCGGATTTGCTGTTCCAATACATCGAACATCCGGCCGGTACGGCTCAGCCCGTCAAGGTTGTTGGGGAAACCATCTGGCGTCAGTCTGTGATGAATAAATAGTTTCAGACGGCCTAAAAATAAGCTTTAAACAACACAAAACACATCAAAACAAGATTATATAAACGGTCAAAATAAAGGCCGTCTGAAAACAGGGTTGCCTCATTAAAAAAGGCGGTCCAATACAATAAAAGCGTCATACTGCTGAAATTGGAGTTTGTTGTTTCCATAGTTTATTATCCAGGAGTAGCCTTCCTATGAAAATCTCCCCACAAGTGGCGATGACACTTCGCCAGATTATGCTGATGAACTTCGGTTTCTTCGGCATTCAATACAGCTTCGGGTTGCAGCAAACTGCGATTAACCCGATTTTCAGCTTCCTTCATGCCGACCCGAGCCAATTGCCGATTTTGAATATGGCAGGCCCGATTACCGGTTTGCTGGTGCAGCCGATGATTGGTGCAATGAGTGACCGCACTTGGGTGCCGGGATTGGGTCGCCGCCGTCCGTATTTCTTGATCGGCGCCATCGGTTGCAGCCTCTGCCTCTTTATTTATCCGCACGTTACCGCCTTGTGGGTGGCCGTATTGCTGCTGTGGCTCTTGGACATCAGTAACAACACGGCAATGGAACCTTTCCGTGCCTTTATTGCCGATACCGTTCCTGAACAACAGCAATCCACCGGTTTCTTGATGCAGTCCGTGTTTACCGGCTTGGGCATTACCCTGGCCAACGTTTCCCTCTATATCTTCCAACAAATCGGCTGGTTGCAACAAACTTCCGAAGCGGGCATTCCGTATTGGGTATTCGGTTCGTTTTATATTGGTGCGGTCTGCTCCATCGGTTCGGTTTTGGTTACCGTTTTATCAACGGCCGAACGCGAGCCCAGCCCTGAAGAAATGGCGGCCATTAAAGCCCAGCCGAGCGGTCCGGCTCATGCTGTTAAAGATATTGTCGTTGCCGTGCGTGAAATGCCGACCGCCCTGTGGCAACTGGCTTTGGTGTATCTCTTTCAATGGTACGCGCTCTTCATCTACTGGCAATATATTTCCCATAGTATCGTCCAATCCGTCTGGGACTCGACCGTTGAGAATACCGAAGCGTATAGCCAAGCGGTTGCATGGACCGGCCTGGTAAACGGTTTCTACAACGTGGTAACCTTTATTTCCGCCTTCGGCCTGATGTGGATGGCGCGCAAATACGCCGCCAAATATGTTCACGCCTTTGCCGTAACCCTTGCCGCGCTGGCCTTGCTCACCATTCCGCACATCGGCAACAAATACCTGATGTTTGCGCCGATGATTGGTTTCGGTGTCGGTTGGGCAAGTATGATGGGCGTGCCGTTTATGATTGTGGTCGGCTCTATCCCTAAAGAACGTTACGGCGTGTACATGGGTATTGTGAACATGATGATTGTGATTCCTATGCTGATTGAAACCGTATCTTTCGGCTGGGTGTACAAAACCTTCTTGGGTTCAAACCCTGCCAACGCGATGACTTTTGCCGGTGTTTCCCTGGCTATTGCCGCCGCGTTGACCTTAACCATTAAAACTGCGGCCAAACCGGCTACTGCAGAATAACGAAGTTTTGATTTAAAACCAAAATGAAAAGGCCGTCTGAAACATGAAAGGGTTTCAGACGGCCTTTTTGGTCGAAACAAATCATATTTGCCGACTTGATTCGGTAAGCCTTATTGCCGCCGAGGTACCGTTCATCACTCAAATTGGCTATGACTGCCGATTTTGCTTTACAATATCCTCCTTTAATTGATTTCGTTTTACCATCCTGATGACAGAACACATTTCCGCTCCCAGTCCATCCCCCGTCGGCGAAGACTACCTGCTGTTAGGTCAGTACGCCGAACGCGCCTATCTCGAATACGCCATGAGCGTGGTCAAAGGCCGCGCGCTGCCTGAAGTTTCAGACGGCCAAAAGCCCGTACAACGACGTATTTTGTTTGCCATGCGCGATATGGGTTTGACGGCGGGGGCGAAGCCGGTGAAATCAGCGCGCGTGGTCGGCGAGATTTTGGGTAAATACCACCCTCACGGCGACAGTTCTGCCTATGAGGCGATGGTCCGCATGGCGCAGGATTTTACCTTGCGCTATCCCTTAATCGACGGCATCGGCAACTTCGGTTCGCGCGACGGCGACGGGGCGGCGGCGATGCGTTACACCGAAGCGCGGCTGACGCCGATTGCGGAATTGCTGTTGTCCGAAATCAATCAGGGGACGGTGGATTTTGTGCCGAACTACGACGGCGCGTTTGACGAACCGCTGCACCTGCCCGCCCGCCTGCCCATGGTCTTGCTCAACGGCGCATCAGGCATCGCTGTGGGCATGGCGACCGAAATTCCGTCGCACAATTTGAACGAAGTCACCCAGGCGGCGATTGCGTTGTTGAAAAAGCCGACGCTGGAAACCGCCGACCTGATGCAATATATTCCCGCGCCCGATTTTGCCGGCGGCGGTCAAATCATCACGCCGGCGGACGAGTTGCGCCGGATTTACGAAACCGGCAAGGGCAGCGTACGCGTGCGTGCGCGTTACGAAATCGAGAAGCTGGCGCGCGGACAATGGCGCGTGATTGTGACCGAACTGCCGCCGAACGCCAATTCCGCCAAAATCCTTGCCGAAATCGAAGAGCAAACCAATCCGAAACCGAAAGCGGGCAAAAAGCAGCTCAACCAAGACCAGCTTAATACCAAAAAGCTGATGTTGGATTTAATCGACCGCGTGCGCGACGAGTCCGACGGTGAACATCCCGTGCGCCTTGTGTTCGAGCCGAAATCCAGCCGCATCGATACGGATACCTTCATCAACACGCTGATGGCACAGACTTCGCTGGAAGGCAATGTGTCCATGAACTTGGTGATGATGGGGCTGGACAACCGTCCCGCGCAGAAAAATCTGAAAACGATTTTGCAGGAATGGCTGGATTTCCGCGTTGTGACCGTAACACGTCGTCTGAAATTCCGTTTGAGCCAAGTGGAAAAACGGCTGCACATCCTTGAAGGTCGTCTGAAAGTCTTTCTGCACATCGACGAAGTGATTAAAGTCATCCGCGAATCAGACGACCCGAAAACCGATTTGATGGCGGCGTTCGGGCTGACCGAAATCCAGGCCGAAGACATTTTGGAAATCCGCCTGCGTCAGTTGGCGCGTTTGGAAGGTTTCAAACTCGAAAAAGAATTGAACGAATTGCGTGAGGAACAAGGCCGTCTGAATATCCTTTTGGGCGACGAAAACGAAAAACGCAAGCTGATTATCAAAGAGATGCAGGCGGACATGAAGCAGTTTGGCGACGCGCGACGCACGCTGGTGGAAGAAGCCGGACGCGCCGTGTTGACGCAAACCACCGCCGACGAACCCATCACGCTGATTTTGTCGGAAAAAGGCTGGATACGCAGCCGTGCCGGACATAACCTCGATTTAAGCCAAACCGCGTTCAAAGAAGGCGACCGCCTCAAGCAAACCCTTGAAGGCCGTACCGTTTTACCCGTCGTCATTCTCGATTCATTGGGCAGAACCTACACGCTCGATGCCGCCGAAATCCCCGGCGGACGCGGCGACGGCGTGCCGGTTTCATCGTTAATCGAGCTGCAAAACGGCGCCAAACCCGTCGCCATGCTCACCGGCCAGCCCGAACAGCATTACTTGCTTTCAGGCAGCGGTGGCTACGGCTTTATTACCAAGCTGGGCGATATGGTCGGACGCGTGAAAGCGGGCAAAGTGGTGATGACCGTGGACAGCAGTGAAACCGTCCTGCCTCCGGTTGCCGTCTATGCTTCTTCGCTCATCAATCCCGACTGCAAAATCGTACTGGCCAGCAGCGACCACCGTCTCTTGGCGTTTTCCATCGGCGAACTCAAAGTCATGCCCAAAGGGCGCGGTTTGCAGTTGATGTCGCTGACCGACGGCGCGTCTTTGGAACACGTTATGGTAACGACCTCTCCTGAGTTTACCGTTGTATCGGTCGGCCGCCGCGGCGCCGAGCATCAGGAAAAACTGCGGATTGCCGATATTGACGGCAAGCGCGGTAAAAAAGGCAAAGTATTGGAAATATCAGGCCGTCTGAAAAGTTTGTCTTAAGGCAAAAACCAATATATTCAAATAAATTAAATTTACTACGACATTGCATGAAAATAAAAAAGGTTCACTTATGAACAGAGCCAATCTTCAAGAGCTGGGTAATCTGAGGGAGCGGATTCCCGGCGTCATCAACATCGCCCGAATAGCCATCGTCTTGCCGCTTTTGGTTCTGCACGCTTTCGGTAGCTACACGGGCGGCAACCTGATTGGCGTTTCGTTGCCGGCGGTTGAGTTTTATATCTGGATAACGCTGTATTTCTTCCTGATTATGCTCTCCGTGCTCCGCCCGGGCTGGCAGTGGCAATCCTTGGATTTGCCCAACGCCAGCGCCGTGGTCGACATTACCATGATCATGGTTTTGGTGTATATTTCCGGCGGTACGGCTTCAGGTTTCGGGATTTTGGTTTTGCCGTTTGTTGCCACGTCGTGCCTGCTCAGTTATGGCCATTATCCCATGCTGTACGCAGGCTATACGGCAATGCTGTTTATTTTGAACCTGTTTTTAGACGGCAGTATGCGTTTCGATTCGTTTAATTGGGACGCAAAATCAGTGGCGAATTCTTTAATGCTGATCGGCGCCAGCTATCTGGTGGCGATGCTGACCTCGTTTGCCGCTCGTTATCTCGAACAGGCCACAGAGTCCGCCAGCCGCCATCAATTGGCCTACCGCCGTATCAGCGGCTTGAACCATTTGGTTTTAAACCGCGTACAAGAAGCGGTGGTGGTGATTGATGCGACCCAGCGCGTGTGGCTGTTTAACAAACAGGCAAAAATCTATTTTCCCAGCCTGATTATCGATCAGCAGGAAATCGTGTTCGGCGAGCTGGTGGCCCGCTGGCAGCGCCAACCCGACAAACCTTTTGAAACCGATATCCATATTTTCCAACACGCCATGCACGTTCGTGCCGTTCCATTGATTCAGGAGCAAACCGAGCTACTGATGCTGTACGTCCGCTCATTGCGTGAAGTGGCTGCGGAGGCCATGTCCACCAAGCTGACTTCGCTCGGACAGTTGACTGCCAACCTTGCCCACGAAATCCGCAACCCGATGTCCGCCATCCGTCATGCCAGCGATTTGTTGCAAGAGGGCGATGAGGCAGACCCGCTCAAGGCCAAGCTCTACAACATCATCGACAGCAATATCCAACGCATCGACAAGATGTTGGAAGACGTATCCCTGCTTAACAAACGAGACAACATCAGCCGCCAGCCGATTAATCTGATGAAATTCTGGTTGGAGTTCAAGCAGGAATTTACCTTGAACAATCCCGATGCCATCGGCTGTCTGCGTATGAATATGGACGGCAACAACCTGACCGTATTGGTTGACCCCATGCACTTGCAGCAAGTGATGTGGAACTTGTGCAACAACGCTTGGCGACATAGCCGTCAGGACGAAAACGCTATTACCGTCCTTATCCGCTCTAGCGGCAGGATGCATATTTCCATCGTCGTGGCGGACAACGGCAAAGGCGTGCCGCCGGATGTACGAAATCATCTGTTCGAGCCGTTTTACACCACCGAAAAACAAGGCACCGGTTTGGGGCTTTACGTCGCACGCGAGTTGGCACACGCCAATATGGGGCAGCTGCATTATCACCCTGAAATGAACGGGTTTGAATTGATTTTACCGAAGGAGCAAGCGCAGGATGAATAAATTGCAAGAGCCGGTTTTGGTTGTCGATGACGAGGCAGACATCCGCGACCTGATGGAAATGACCCTGATGAAAATGGGTCTGCGCGTCGATACTGCGGCTGGGGTTGAAGAAGCCAAAGACAGGCTGGACAACAACGATTATTTGCTGGTGTTGACCGATATGCGTATGCCCGACGGCTCCGGCCTCGAGGTGGTCCAATACATCGACGAGTTGATGCTCGACACGCCCGTCGCCGTGATTACGGCTTTCGGCAATGCCGACCAAGCCGTTGAAGCCTTGAAAGCAGGGGCGTTTGACTATCTGCAAAAACCGATTACGCTGTCGCAACTGCGTTCATTGGTGAAATCGGCTGTATCGGTTTCAGACAATACCAACGAACCCACGCCGTCTGAAAAAGTCAAATCTCAGCCTGCGCCTGTTTCTGCCGCCCTGTATAAACCCGAACCCCAGCCGGTCAAGCCTGTTGTTACGCCGCCCAAGAGCGTACAGAGCGAATTTAACCGGCCTTTGACCGTTCCGGAAGGGCTCAATTCCTTAAGAGAGCGGTTTTCAACCGGCAACATTAATCCTGCTTTGCAAGAAGAGCCTATCCTGAAAGGCGACGACGATATGCCGCGCCTGTTGGGTACTTCGCCGCAAATGGTCGAAGTACGCCATCTGATTCGCAGATTGGCACGCAGCCTGGTTCCCGTTTATATCTCCGGCGAATCCGGTACCGGTAAAGAGCAGGCGGCGCGCACGATTCACGAGCTGTCCGACCGCGCCGACAAACCGTTTATTGCCGTCAACTGCGGCGCGATTCCTGAAAACCTGATGGAAAGCGAATTTTTCGGTTACAAAAAAGGCAGCTTTACCGGCGCGGACCAAGACCGTCTCGGCTTTTTCCAACACGCCGACGGCGGCACACTGTTTCTCGACGAAGTTGCCGATTTGCCGCTTGCCATGCAGGTCAAACTCCTGCGCGCCATCCAAGAAAAAGCCGTGCGCCGTATCGGCGATGCGAGGGAAACCTTTGTGGACGTGCGCATTATTTGTGCAACCCATAAAAACCTCGAAGCCTTGGTTGAAAGCGGCGCATTCCGCCAGGACTTGTATTACCGCCTCAACGTTGTCTCCCTGCACATGCCGCCTTTACGCGAAATGCGCGAAGACTTGGGCGCGCTGATTCTGTATTTGCTGTACAAACACCGTCACGGCAATCAAACCTACAAACTCAGCCCGAAAGCCCAAGAAGCCCTGCTGCATTACAGCTATCCCGGCAACTTCCGCGAGCTGGAGAATATCCTCGAACGCGCCGTTGCACTGACGGTCGGCCAAGTGATACAAGTGGACGACTTGCAGATTCAAAACGCCCCGCAGGCCAAAGCCGATCGCAGCAGCCTTTCTTTTGACGACATCGCCGAACCTGACGCGCGCGAAACCACGCTCAATCACAGCCCCATTCCGCCGTTTGATCCGCGCACCATGCAGATACAGGATTACCTCGACCAAGTGGAACGCAGCATCATCGAGCAGGCCTTGCAGCAAACCCGTTACAACCGTACCCAAGCCGCCAAACTTTTGGGCATCAGCTTCCGTTCCATGCGCTACCGCATGGAACGCTTGGACATCAATTAAAACGTTCAGACGGCCCAAGTTTTCAAGGCCGTCTGAAACATAAGCCTTATGTACAAGATTTATTTTGACGAAACCGCATCTGCCAAACTTCGCAGCCTTGCCGCGCCTTTCAGGCTGACCGTTATCGACCGGCAGCTTGAAGCAGGTAGTTTCCTTATCGCTGACGAAAGCGGCATCAGTTTATGCCGCGCCGGTGAAAAAGGCCGTGTCCGCGTTGATTTTGATGGCGGTGCCGCCCATTATCGGCGCACTAAAGGCGGAGGCGAGCTGATTGCCAAAGCCGTCAATCATACTGCGCAACCGACTGTCTGGGACGCTACCGGCGGACTGGGGCGCGACAGCTTCGTGCTTGCCTCGTTGGGTTTGAATGTACACACTTTTGAACAAAATCCTGCTGTTGCCTGTCTACTTTCAGACGGCCTCAACAGGGCAGGGCAAAGTGAAGAAACACGGGAGATTGCCCGGCGAATTACTTTGCACTTTGGCAATGCCGTTGATTTGATGCAGGAATTGGCCGCGAAAAACGGCAGGCCCGATGTGGTATACCTCGACCCGATGTATCCGGAACGCCGCAAAACCGCCGCCGTGAAAAAAGAAATGGCTTACTTTCACGACTTGGTCGGCGCGGCACAAGACGAAGCCGAGTTGTTGGAGGCGGCATTGGATACCGCCAAAAAGCGCATTGTCGTCAAACGCCCGCGCTTGGGCGAATTTCTCGACGGGCGCAAACCGGCATATCAATACACCGGCAAAAGCACGCGTTTTGACGTTTACCTTCCGACAAGGCCGTCTGAAGACTAGAAGCAAACTTGCAACATATCAAAAGAAGCCGCCGACGTTATCAGCGCGGCGGCAAAGTGTGCTATAAATACCTTTTCCCAAACTTCATTGGAGCAAACTATCATGGAATTAGTATTCATCCGTCACGGACAAAGCGAATGGAACGCGAAAAACCTTTTCACCGGCTGGCGTGACGTTAAGTTGAGCGAGCAAGGTTTGGCAGAAGCCGCCGCAGCAGGTAAAAAGCTGAAAGAAAAAGGCTATGAATTCGACATCGCCTTTACTTCCGTCCTGACCCGTGCCATCAAAACCTGTGACATCGTTTTGGAAGAATCCGACCAACTGTTTGTTCCGCAAATCAAATCATGGCGTTTGAACGAGCGCCACTACGGCCAGCTGCAAGGTTTGGATAAAAAACAAACCGCAGAAAAATACGGCGACGAGCAAGTCCACATCTGGCGCCGCAGCTACGACACCCTGCCTCCTCTGCTCGATCCTAAAGACCCGCATTCCGCACACAACGACCGCCGCTATGCCAACCTGCCTAGCGATGTTATTCCCGATGGCGAAAACCTCAAAGTTACCCTCGAGCGCGTCCTGCCTTTCTGGGAAGATCAAATCGCTCCGGCCATCCTGAGCGGCAAACGTGTCTTGGTTGCGGCACACGGTAACTCCCTGCGCGCGTTGGCCAAACACATCGAAGGCATTTCAGACGAAGACATCATGGGCTTGGAAATCCCGACCGGCCAGCCACTGGTGTACAAATTGGATGAAAACCTGAAAGTGGTTGAGAAATTCTACCTGTAAGGTAAAGGGAAAAAGGACGTGGCGGACACGTCCTTTTTTGTATTTGTCTGTTTGAGGCCGTCTGAAAGCAATTGATGGTAGGGCGAAATGAAAAAAGGACGCGTAAAGCGTCCTTGATGGAGATTAAACCCTGTATTACTGGTTTTTCTCGATAACTTCTTTGAGGTGGGGCATAGGGCTGTAACCGCTTTGGCTGCGGCCGTTAGGGAAGACCAGGGTCGGCGTGCCGTTGAAGCCGAATTGTTCGCCCAATGAAGTGGTTTCCGCAACAGGGTTTTCGCAGTTTGCTTTGCCGCTTGGGAGTTTGCCTTTGCGCATCCAGTCGGTCCATGCCTGGGTCGGATTAGGTTGGCACCACAACAGCTCGGCTTTGCGCGCGGCATCAGGGTGCAGGCTCGGAATCGGCATCATGAAGGTGTAAATCGTGATGTCGGTCATTTTTTCAAATTCATGCTCCAAGCGTTTGCAGAACGGGCAGTCCGGATCGGAGAAAACGGCGACTTTCAGTTTGCCGTTGCCGCGCACTTCTTTGATGGCTTTGTCCAAAGGCAGGGAAGCGAAGTCGATTTTGTTCAAATCGGCTGCGCGTTCTTCAGTCAGGCTTTGGCGCGTGTTGACGTTGATGAGGTCGCCGACGAGCATATAGTCGCCTTTGGCATCGGTATAGATGATTTGTTTGCCGCTGACGACAACTTCGTAAATGCCTTTAATCGGTGTTTCACTGACGCTCAAAACTTTCAAATCTTGGGCGGCATAGACTTTTTCCAAACGCGCTTTCAAAGAAGCGGCAACGGATTTGTCGGCAGGCGCTTCCGCTTTGGCAGCCGGCGCAGGCGCGGCATTGGCATTGGATACGGCAGGTTGACCGCATGCCAACAAAGGAAGGACGGCAAACGGTGTTAATATTTTGATTAACTTGGTTTTCATGCGAGAGACTTGCGTGTGTTGAAAGTAAGGCATTGTATCAAACCTCTGTCATGCCTGCATTGTATTGAGGCTCAATTTATCGTCTGAAAATAGCTTTCGGCTGTTAAAATACGAAAAAATGATTTGATTGTTTGTATGATTTACCACCGCATCGCTGTGAACGTGCCGCTTTCAGACGGCCTTTTGACTTATTCGCATTCTGAGCCGCTCCCTTCGGGAACGCGGGTGCTTGTGCCTTTCCGCAATAAAACCGTGGTCGGGATTGTGTGGGAAACGGATATTGCGCCCGATATGGATACGGCACGGATTTTGAGCGTTCAGACGGCCTTTGTGGAAGAAAAGCCGTTGCCTCAAAGCTGGCGTGATTTGTTGGCGTTTACGTCGCGTTATTACCACTATCCGACCGGGCAGGCTGTGTTTGCCGCGCTGCCGCAGGGTTTGAAGGAAACGCGCGCAGTGGAAATGCCGCAGCCGCCGTTGTTTTATGCGCTGAACGAAGCGGGCAGGGCGCAAACACCGCCGCCGTCGCGGTTCAACAAAAAAGCGGCTTTGTGGGACGCGCTGCTGTCGGGCGGAATGACGATGGCGGCGTTGAAGCAGGTGAACGCGCAGGCGGCGAAATTAATCGAAGATTGGGCGGAGCAGGGTTGGATTGAAACGACGGAAGCGGCGAAGCCTGCTTTAAGGCCGTACCACGGGCAGGCTTCGCACTCTGAATTTGTGTTAAATGCCGACCAGCAGAAGGCTTCCGATGAAATTCAGACGGCCTTTGGCAAATTCCAGCCGTTTTTGCTGTACGGCATTACCGGCAGCGGCAAGACCGAGGTGTATTTCGATGCGATGGCGAAAGTGTTGGCACAGGGGTGGCAGGTGTTGTTTTTGTTGCCCGAAATCAACCTCACGCCGCAGCTTTTGAAGCGGGTGGAAAACCGTTTTGCCGACGTGCCGACCGCCGTGTTGCACAGCCAGATGGCGGCAGGCAAGCGCACGCAGGATTATTTGCGCGCGATGTTGGGGCAGGCGAAGCTGGTGATAGGCACGCGGCTGGCGGTGTTCACGCCGATGGATGATGTCGGGCTGATTGTGGTCGATGAGGAACACGACGGCTCGTTCAAACAAGACAACGAATTGCGCTACCACGCCCGAGATTTGGCGGTGTGGCGGGCGAAGCAGAGCGGCTGCCCCGTCGTGTTGGGCAGCGCCACGCCCAGTTTGGAGAGTTGGCACAAGGCGCAAAGCGGCGCGTACCGCCTGCTGCAACTGACCGAGCGCGCCCATACCGCCGCGCAACTGCCGCAAGTGGAAATACTTAATGTAGGCCGTCTGAAACTCGACAACGGCTTCTCGCCGCAAGCCTTGCAGCTTTTGAAACAGAATTTTGAGGCGGGCGGCATGTCGCTGGTGTACCTCAACCGTCGCGGCTTCGCGCCCGCGCTGTTTTGCGGCGACTGCGGCCATACCTTCGGCTGTCCGAACTGCTCCGCCAAAATGGTGCTGCACCAACGCGCCCGCCAACTGCGCTGCCACCACTGCGACCACCGCGAACCCATCCCGTTCAAATGCCCCGACTGCGGCAACCAAGACCTGACCGCCGTCGGCCACGGCACGCAGCGCGTCGAAGAAACCCTGCGCGCCTTCCTGCCCAAGGCCGCCGTCGTTCGTGTTGACAGGGACAGCACCGCGCACAAAAACGACTGGGCGGATTTGTACCGCCGCATCGCCGATAACGAAATCGACATTCTGGTCGGCACGCAGATGCTCGCCAAAGGCCATGATTTCGCGCGGCTCAACCTCGTTATCGTCTTAAACGCCGACGGCAGCCTGTACAGCGCGGACTTTCATGCGCCGGAAAGGCTGTTCGCCGAGCTGATGCAAGTGTCCGGCAGGGCGGGGCGCGCCGACAAACCCGGCAAGGTGTTGATACAGACCCAACTTCCCGAACATCCCGTTTTCGCCGCCGTCAAAGCGCAGGACTACGCCGTGTTTGCCGAAAACGAATTGAACGAACGGCAAATGTTCGCCATGCCGCCCTTTGGTTTTCAGACGGCCGTTCGCGCCGACGCGCCGCGCGTTGCCGATGCGATGGAATTTCTCAACGCCGCCAAAGAAACCCTCGCCCCGCTTTTGCCCGAAAGCGTTTCCCAGTTCGGCGCCGCCCCCATGCTGATGGTGCGCCTAGCCGAACGCGAACGCGCGCAAATCTTCCTTGAATCGACATCCCGACAGGATTTGCATCGCGCCGTGAGTTTGTGGGTGCAGGTGTTGCAGCAAAACCGCGACGGCAAAATCCGATGGTCGGTGGACGTGGATGTGCAAGAGGCTTGATTGGAATAATGCAATCAATATAAATATAAAAGGCCGTCTGAAAATCTGTTTTTCAGACGGCCTTAAGTTTTGAAATCAGTTTAGAAGAATTTTGCAGCGATATAGCCGAGAGCAAGCAGGCTCAAAACGGCGAATACGATGGCCATTGTAAGCAGAAACTGTGTTTTCTTCCTCGCTGCAAGTGCGGCCAGCTCAGGATTTTGGCCTAACTCTTCGCGTAATTGGGATTCCAATTCGGCGCGGATTTTTTTGCGCAGTTTTTTCTCTTCCTGCTCGCGTTCGTATTTGAGCTTGTGGGCAATTTCGGTTTGTTTTTTGTGCTCGAAAGAAATTTTTTCCTGCCATTCAATGCGTTTGCGCTGGATGGCAAGCTCGTTTTTTTCTGTCAAATCAAAGTGGCAGGTCTTACATTCCTGTGCATCGAGTTCGTCAATAATTGTCATACAGACGGGGCATTGGATAGGGTCGGGAGTGTTGACTGCCAACACGGGTTCTTCTTCGAGCGCCTCCAATTCCATGGCCTGACGGACAATGACGTCCAAACCTAAATAGCTGAAGTAATGCTGCGCATTTTCGCGCTCGTCTTGCGTGCATTTTTCGGCCACAATGGCTTGCGGACGCTCCGCCAAGGCTTGAATCAGGCTCTCGGCTTCGTTTTCGGGCAGGTTGTCATACAGGCAGGCATGGATGCGCTCCTTATCCGTGTTCGGCGGATAAGAAACATATACGTCGAAAAATTTTTCTTGTTTGCTCATTGATATCCCATGAATATTTCGACTGCGTCAACCCAATGGGTTGGGCCAGGGGTTTTGTTATTGTATTTGAGCTGTTTTGGCTTGCGATGCAGGCAAAAACAGAGGCCGCAGTCTGAGGCAGACCGGATAGGGGGTGCCTTCGTGTCGTTAATCGGCTGGACAATGATTTTTTATTTATATGGCAATATGCATGTCCAATGTTATGTCTATTGTAGAGTAAATATTCACGCCCGATATTATTATTATAAGATAAATCCAATATTGTTTAAAATAAATTCACACAAAAGGCCGTCTGAAGATACAGACGGCCTGTTTTTCATGAAGAAACGGATTGTTTATACGGAGAAGGACGAGCCGCAACCGCAAGTCGTTTCGGCATTCGGATTGCGGATGACGAATTGAGAACCTTGCAGGCTTTCGGTGTAGTCGATTTCCGCACCAACCAGATATTGGTAGCTCATCGGGTCGACCAAGAACGTCAGGCCGTTTTTTTGGATTTCGAAATCGTCGTCGTTTTTGATTTCGTCAAAGGTAAAACCGTATTGGAAGCCGGAACAACCGCCGCCGTTGACGAATACGCGCAATTTCAGGTCGGGATTGTTCTCTTCGGCAATCAGGTCGGCAACTTTGGTGCAGCAGCTGTCAGTAAAGATAATAGGGCTTTCGTCTGACATGATGTGATTCCTTTTATATGAATATTTTTACTATTGTCGCGCAAACCGTTAGCCAAGGCAAGTTTGTGCAGACAGGGTCTGCCAGCTTACATGGAGGGCATGGCAGAAATTTCAAGCGCCAGTATGTCAGATTTAGATGCTTCTGCCAAACCATTCGACTCGGCCGATGATGGCAACGTCGTCGGTCGGGTTTTTCAGGTCGATTTCAAAAGTAGGGTAGGCTTCGTTGGCGGAAATGACGTTGACGATGCCGCCGGGTATCAGTTGCAGGCGTTTGACCAGAAGGTTTTCGTTGAGGCGCAAAACATAGAGGCCATCGCGCGGCGTGGTTTGGCCGTGGTTGATGAGGATGGTGTCGCCATCATTCAGCACGCCTTCCATCGAGTCGCCTTTGACTGAGATAACGGAAAGGTTTTTGATGTCGCGCGTCACATAATTTTCTATCCAATAGCGTCGGAACGCCATGGCAAACATGGGCTGCTCATCGCCGACGAGCTGGCCGTGTCCGGCCGCAGCTTGGATGTCGTAACGCGGTACGAAGACAAATTCGTCTATATCGACTGGATTGCCCAGTGTATCGGTTGCCGTGGCTTTCGGGGCTTCGGAATCGGGGAAGGGGGAACCTTCTCCTGTCAAAAGCCAGTCTATGCTGCAGCCTTTAAGTTGTTTGATTTTTTTTAGCGTTTCCGATTTCGGCAGGCCGCCTTCGTTCCAGATACGGCTGAATCCGGCGATGGTCATATCGATGTCGGCGGCGATTTTGGCTTGGCGGGCTTCATCTTTCCATAAGAAAGCCAGGCGGTCTTTAAAGGTATCCATGTTTATGCCTTTATGGAGGTATGTTTTTTATATGGTTTGGATGATTTGAGTGTATTTTACCTTAGTTTTTACAAAATTGTAAGAAAAAAATTACTCAATCTAAGAAAAAGTATTGCATATTTTATTTTTTCTTAGTATTATTCGTTTTGTCTTAGATAAATTGATATTTCTAATTTTCTATTCGATTTTTCTTAGTTTAGTTTTATTTGGTTTAGTTTTTCTGACTTAAACCTGCTATATGATTATGATGAGAGGTGTGAAATGACTCGTTCGCGTAAAAATATTTTTTGGGTGCTGCTGGCGTTGGTGCTGGGTTTTTTTGCCCTGCCTTTCGGATCTTCGGAAGCGCATGAAGCGGACGGTAATCTGACGGCTTCAGAATGCGAACGCTTGGGCAGTTTGAGTCTGGATCAGATGGACGGCAGGCTGCTTGCCTTCGCCAAAGAATGCGATATGGTGGAGGCCACCCACGATTGGGAGCAACAGTACGGTAACTTGAATGAAGAAGAAATGCTTGCCGGCGTGGTGTATGAGTGATGTTTGCGTATGAATTAATAAAGGCCGTCTGAAAACCATTGTTTCAGACGGCCTTGTGTTTTTAATAAGGATGGCTTAAGGCATCAACGGCGCATTGGTCAGGCCGGTGGTTTCAGGCAGGCTGAACATGATGTTCATATTCTGCACGGCTTGACCGGCTGCGCCTTTAACCAAGTTGTCGATGACGGAAAGCACAATCCACACATTGTCTTGATCGGGCGCTTTTTGAACGCTGATACGACAAATATTGGCGCTGCGCACGCTGCGGGTTTCAGGTGTCGAACCTGAAGGCAGGATATCGACAAAAGGACTGTCGCGGTAGTATTCACGCAGTAAGGCTTCAGGATCGGTGTGTTCTTGCAGGTGCAGATACAGGGTGGCGTGCATACCGCGTATCATCGGAATAAGGTGTGGCACGAAAATCAGGCCGTCTGAAACCTGGTCTTGCAGTCCGGACAGGGTTTGTCGGATTTCAGGCAGATGGCGGTGGCCACCGACGCCGTAGGCTTTGAAGTTGTCGCCTGCTTCGCACAATAGGGCATGGGTGCTGGCTTTGCGGCCTGCGCCGGAAACACCGGATTTACAGTCGGCAATCAGCGGCGCATTGGTTTTCAGACGGCCTGCTTGAAGCAGCGGCAATAAGGGCAGGGAAACGCAGGTGGGGTAGCAGCCCGGATTGGCCACCAGCATGGCTTTGACGATGTCGTCTTTGTGAAGTTCGCACAAACCGTACACTGCTTGGGAAACGAGTTGCGGCGCGGCATGGGTCATTTTGTACCATTGTTCCCATGTGGGGATGTCGCGGATGCGGAAGTCGGCAGACAGGTCGATCACGCGTACGCCTTTTTCGACAAGGGCTGGCGCTTCTTTCATGGCCACGCCGTTGGGTGTGGCGAAGAATACGAGGTCGCAGCGGTCAAGCCCGGCCTCTTCGGGCGTTTGGAATGCAAGGTTGTAAATGCCGCGTAGGCTGGGGAAGTAGTCCGCTACTTCAATACCGGCTTCGCTTCGGCTGGTAACGGCGGTAACTTCTGCGTTGGGGTGGCTGCTGAGCAGGCGCAACAATTCGACGCCTGTGTATCCGGTTGCACCGACAATACCGATTTTAATTTTTGTGGTCATGGTGTGGCTCCTTTGTAGGGATGACGATGCGTTTGATTATATAGTAATTGATTGCCGTCGGTCAGCGGTGCTTGTGCCAAGCTTTGCAAGGGACGGTTAAACAGGCCGTCTGAAATATGGAATGAATAATATTCGGGAGCGGGTTTCAGACGGCCTGAGCGTTGGGAAAACGCAGTTTGCGGTTTGATTTGTCTGTTGATTTGTGATGGGTGTTTCGTCTTTATCCTATCCGTACGAATACACAATAAAAATGTAAAAAAATGCCCCCGGGTTGGAGGACCGGAGGCAAGTATCCAAGGAGTAGCTCTCATCAATAAGAACTAGTTACTTGGTACTATATCCCTTGTTAGGATGGAAAGCAAGCGTTTTGCACATTTTAACGTTTAAATAATTTTTTCATTCAAATTCAGCGAACTATCAAACAAGGCTTGAATCTTGGGTTGGTGGCTGATACCGATGACCAAAGTGTCGGGCAAATGTTGTTTTAGGGTCTGCATCAACATCAGGGCGGATTCGTCATCAAGCTGGTTGGTGGCTTCGTCGAGGAACAGGATTTGCGGTTTGTGCAGCAGTGCGCGTGTGAGGCTGAGGCGTTGCTGTTCGCCGCCGGAGAGGATGCCGTGCCATTCGTATGGGGTGTCCAAATCGTTGATCAACGTGTGCAGCCTACCCGTGGGACTGTTTAGGCCGACTTGTTCCAAAACGGTTTGAATCAAATGGTCGTCTTGGCAGGCCGCATAGGGATAGCTGACGGTTTGACGCAGGGTATCGGTAGGCAGGTAAGGGCGTTGCGGGAAAAACAGGCGGCTGCCTTCGAGTGAAAAACTGCCTTGATAATACGGCCATAAACCGGCCAGCACGCGCAACAGCGTGGATTTGCCGATGCCGCTTTTGCCTTCGAGCAATAGCCATTCAGGGGTATGGGCTTCAAGGCTGATGCCGGAGAGCAGGGGGGTGCCGGTTTGGGTGTGGATGTTAAGGTTTTGCAGGACTGCCTTGCCGCGATGATGCGGCAAATCTGCTTGGTGTGGCTGAAGGACGGGGCTTTTGTGTTCTGCTTGTTCTAAGGCCGTCTGAAAACCGGAAAGCCGCTCGATGACTGCCGCCCATTCAATCAGGCGGCGGTAGGAGTCGGTAAACCAGCCGAAGCTGTCTTGGACGCGGGCAAACGATGTGCGCGTCTGCATCATGTCGCCGAAGGTCATGGTTTTGGCGAGATACATGGGCAGGGTGGCGAGGATGGGGATGAAGATGCTGATGCGGACATAGGTCGCCCAGAAGGTTTCTTGGCGAAATTCGCAGTTTGTCAGTCGCCGCCAGTTGTCGCGGATGCGGAGGTAACGTTGTTTCAGACGGCCTGTTTCCGCTTCGCCGCCGTTGTAGAAGGCGATTTGTTCGGCATGGTCGCGTACGCGCAGGAGGGCGGCGCGGTAGTCGGCTTCACGGTGCTGGCGGTCGATATTGAGGTTTTTCAGTTTGCGGCCGACAAGGTGGGCGATGACGGTGCTGAAGATGGAATAAATCAGGGCAACCCAGACGAGGTAGCCGTGTATGGTGATGTTGTGTCCGCCGATGTTGAAGGTCTGCACGCCGGAGAGCGTCCACAGTACGGCGACGAACGCGCTGAATTTGGCAACGTTGTTGATGAAGGAGCGAAAGAGGCTGATGCTTTTGTCGGCGAGGAGGTAGATGTCTTCGGCGATACGCTGGTCGGGGTTGTCCGGTTCGCCCGTCAGGCGCAGGCGGTAGTGTTTGTGGCCTTCGAGCCAGTTTGTTTGGAATTGCTCGGTCAGGTGGGTGCGCCAGCGGAAGATGAGGCGTTTTTGCAGCCAGTCGCCGCAAACGATGCAGCCGATAATCATCGCCATGTAGCCGAGGTATTCGACAATAAGCGCGGGCATGGACGCGCCGTCAAATGCGGCCAGCGCGTCGTAGAAACGTTTGTCCCACGCAGCGATCCAAACGCTGATGGTGATGGAGCAAAGGGTGAAGCCGATGAGGACGGCGAGCATCAACCATTGGAGGCGGCCGTGCGCCCCCGACCAGAAAGGACGGGCGAGGTAAAAGAATTTTTTGAGTGTTTTCATAATGCTTGCGAATGCGTGCGAATGGCCGTCTGAAAGTGAAATTGTACTTTCAGACGGCCTTTTTATCAGCAATAGTTGGTTTATGCTTTTAAAAAATGAGCGGTCAAACCGTGCTTGCTATGCTGCTATTTACATTTTCCATTTCAGGCTGAACACGGCGTTGCGCGGTTCGCCGTAGAAGTTGCCGCTGTTGGCGGCACGGCTGTATTGGTTTTCGTAGTAGCGTTTGTCGGTCAGGTTGTTGACTGCCAGCCCCAGTTGCAAGTTTTTGCTCGGGCGGTATTGGACGTTGGTATTCCAAATGGTGTAGCCGCCTTGCTTGATGGAGCCGTAGGAATTGGCGGTTTTGCTGCTGCTCTTTACCCCCAGTCCGACCGTCCATTTGCCGTTATCCACCGGCAGGACATAGCTGGTGTAGAGGCGGAACATATGCTTCGGCGTATGGCTGCTGAAGTTGTAGCCTTTTTGGCGCGATTCAACATTGCCGGTAACGCTGCTGCGGTTGGTGCTGCGGTTGAAGGTGTAGCCTGCGTAAACCTGCCAACGGTCGGTCAGGCTGCCGGAGATTTCGGCGTCCAAACCGCGGCTGCTTTGATCCAATGGTTCCCAATAAGGATGCGGTTTGGCATTGACACGTTGGTTGTTGTTGTCTTTGTCGGTACGGTAGAGGGCGACGGAAGTATTCAGACGGCCTTCGTTCCATTCGCCTTTCCAGCCGAGTTCGTAGTTGCGTCCCATAATCGGAGGCAGCAGGTTGTCGTTGTAGTCGCGGTTCATCGTTTGTTTGAAGATGGACGTATAGGCGGCGTAAATACTTTGTTTAGGCGTGATGTCGTAAGTGATGCCGGCATAAGGAACGAAGCGGTTGCGTTTGAGCGAGTCTAATGAACCTGCTGCCCCGTCTTTGAGGTCGCGATCCCAATAGAAGTCGCGTTTCCAGCTGGTATAGCGTCCGCCTGCGATGATGTGCAGTTTGTCGGTAGGATTGATGCGCGCGCCCAAACCAAAGGCGTGGGTAGTATAACGGCCGTCGCCGCCACGGGCTTTGGCTGTGGCAGAATCCCAATCGGGTTTGGCTTTTTCGCTGCCGTTGAAGGCATCTGCGTCATAGGTGCTGCTGTCGTTGAGCCAGCGGTTGCTTGAGTTCACGTTCTCTTTGGAATAGCTGTGCATGAAGAAGAGGTCGTGATTTTGGCCGAAAGCGAAGATGCGGCCGGTCAGGTTGTTTTGGAAAGTGAACTGGCGGTTGCCTGCATCGTAACGGTCGAAGCTGTATGTGGTCCCCAGGCCGTCTGTACCGATGCCGTTACCCGTGCCGCCCAGCGTGTAATATTCTTTTGAACTGGTGTTCTTGCGCCAGTCCAGTTTGCTGCTCAGTTTCCAGTTGTCGTTGAAATAATGTTCTAATTCGGCAAAAAGATTGTATTTTTTCAGGTGGGCTTCGTTCCAATCCGCACCCAGATAGCGGCTGCGTTTCCACTCTTTGCCGTCTGCACGCATCGGCAGGCCGTCCGGATCGGGCGTTTCGGTTTGGTTGAGGTAGCTTGCGCCCCAAGTAAGTTTGCTGTTGTCGCCGATGTCTTTGTCCATCACGCCGTAAAGCAGGATGTCGCGTCCGCCGGATTGGTCTTTGAAGGTTTTGTTGCTGCCTACCGAGCCGACAAAGCGTCCGCGCAGGCCGCGTTCTTGGCTTAAGGTGCCGGATGCATCAAAGACGCTGTTTACTTTGCCCCATGAGTTTGCCATCAAATCGGCGGAAAGCTGGCGTTTTGCAGTCGGCTTTTTACGGACGGCGTTTACCGTGCCACCGGGTTCGTTGTTTGCCTGTGTCAAACCTGCCGCACCGCGCACCACTTCAATGTGGTCGTACATTGCCATATCGGTTGCACTGGTCGGGTCGCCGGCCGGGCCGCCCAAGCCGAATCCGCCGGGAGAGCCGAGTTGAGTGGCAATGCCGTCTTCTTCAAACTGTTCGATAAAATAGCCGCGCGACATGAAATGCGTGCGTCCGCCACTTTTGAAAACATTGATGCCCGTAGCGTTTTGCAACGCACCTTCTAAGTCGGTAATGCCCTGGTCTTCAATTTGTTTTTTGGTAATGACGCTGACGGATTGGGGGATCTCCCGCGGAGAGAGGATCAGCCCTGTGGTTGAGCGCAGGGCGGATACGGTGTAGCTGTTTTGACTTTCAGTACGCAGGCTTTTGTTTTTACCCACTACGGTAACTTGTTCCACTTCAGCCTGTTGTACTTCTTCGGCAGCCTGCGCGGCTTGGGGCAGTGCGGCAAGGCAGAGGGCAAGTGTGCTCAGTTTGAATAGTTTTTCAGAATGATGCATTTGATGAGGTCCTTGATAAAGAAAGGTCTGTTTATTTTTAAATATTGGCGGTAATATCTGTTTAAATTGGGGGCTGACGTAGATTAGCCCTAAATTCCACACCAATCCCGCAGAATTTTTAGTTGCCGGGACGGTGTGCCGAAGTT